>DASXVR010000347.1:0-1552 GCA_036504175.1 Actinotalea sp.
CCTGAGCCGTCGGAGGCGGCGCGCCCGAGCACCGTCAGGGCCTGGGCCGTCTGGCCGTCCGGGACGACGGGCTGCAGCCCGCCGATGACGAAGAGCGCGGCGGACGCGGCCGCAGCGCCCGCCAGGGCCAGCGAACCCCACCGGGCCGGCCGCGACCAGCCGGAGCCGAGGTCACCGTGCAGGCAGTCGGCAGGCATGGGGCGCGCCGCGGGCCGGGCACCAGGCAGCGGGACTGACGTGCGGCTGACCGATGCACGCGACGGGCTGCGCCTGGCGTCAGGCCGGGTCGTCGCCGCGGGGACGCCGCTGGTGGCTCCGAGGGCGAGCAGCCGCCGGGTGAGGTCGGGGGCCACCGGGACGTCGAAGGCTGAGGCGAGCACCTGCCGGGCGGCTCGGGCAGCGGCGAGCTCGGCGGCGCACTCGGGGCACCCGGCCACGTGCGCGAGGACGTTCTCGGCAGCCTGGGCAGACAGCTGCCCGTCCGCGAGGGCGCTCAGCTGCGAACCGAGGTGGCTCATGCCCCGGTCCCCGCAGGGGCGTGCGGTGCGAGGGCGTGCGGTGCGAGGGCGTGCGGTTGCTCGGCGGCGTGCTGCTCGGGGGCGCGGTGCGCGAGCGCCTCCCGCAGCTGGGCCCTCGCACGGTGGATGCGCGACCGCACGGTCCCCAGCTTGATGCCGAGGGTCACCGCGATCTCCTCGTACGACAGTCCCTCGATGTCGCAGAGCACCACTGCCGCCCTGAACTCCGGCGACAGGGCGTCCAGCGCACGCTGGACGTCCTCGTCGAGGTTGGCGTGCTCGAAGCCGCGCTCCGGGGTGCCGAGCCCGGCGACCCCCGGGACGCGCTGGGCGTCGTCGCCGAGCGGTTCCATCCGGATGCGGCGCTTGCGGCGCACCTGGTCGAGGAACAGGTTCGTGGTGATGCGGTGGAGCCAGCCCTCGAACGTCCCGGGCTGGTAGGTCGACAGGGACCGGAACACCCGGATGAACGTCTCCTGGGTCAGGTCCTCGGCGTCGTGCTGGTTGCCGGTCAGGCGGTAGGCGAGCCGGTAGACCCGCGCCGAGTGCTCGGCGACGATCTGCTCCCACGACAGGTCCGCGACGGCAGGCGCGACCTGCTCGTCGTCGGCCGGCGCGACCTCCTGAGGTCGCGTGACGAAGCGTGCTGCGAGAGCTCGCACACCCGCCTCCGTCCGTCGTCCATCGGGCCCACCAGTGTGGCAGGGCACAGCGCACCGGCTGCACCGGCAACTACTGGAACGTGCGCGCGGCACCGCCTGTTCCCCGGATCGGCCGCGTTAGCATCGGGTGCCGGTTCATGAGCGATCGTCGGGCCGGGACCAGCTCGGCCCCTGCTCCACTGCGCACGACCACCAGGAGGACGCCATCTCCACCGACAAGTCGGCCAGCTGGGCGTACTCCGAGGACTTCCGGACCGTCGACGAGGTCATCCTGCGCGCCACCGACCGCGCCGACCAGCTCGGCTGCGGGGCCGTGTCCCCGGGTACCGGAGCCGTGCTCCAGCTCCTCGCCTCAGCCCTGCGCGCGACGGC
>DASXVR010000348.1:0-3071 GCA_036504175.1 Actinotalea sp.
GTGTGCCAGGACGGAGGTGAGGGCGGCATCGGCTGCCCTGAGGTCGCCGGGGACGGTTCCGGCGGATGCCTCGAGCAGTGCGCGAGCGGCTGCGACGCCGTCGGCGAGCGCCGTGCGGACGGCGTCGTCGGTCACCTTGCCCTCGGACTCGGCGAGCACGGCGTCGGCAGCGGTGAGCTGGGCCGCGGCCCCCTCGGTGCGAGCCGACCAGAGGGTGCTCCGGGCGACGGCGGCCGCGTCCTGCTCGGCGAGGAGCCGGTCCTTCGCCTCGGCCGCGTCCGCGCGCGCCTCGGCGATGCTGGCGGCCCGGTCGGCCCGGTCGGCCCGTTCGGCTGCTGCTGCTCGTTCGAGGCTCGCGCTCCGCACGGCCTGCACACCGCCGGCCACCAGGCAGACGAGCACCACGACGGCGAGCACCGCGACGAGCGGGCGTCGACGCCGTGGTCGGCGATGGACTGTCACCGGATCGCCCACGCCGCTCTCAGGCGCGGCCAAGGGCGTCGATCCGGGCGATCTCCTCGTCGCTGAGGCCGAAGCCCAGGACGTCGAGGTTGGCCTCGATGCGTTCGGGGTGAACCGACTTCGGGATCACCACGACCCGGTGACGCAGGTGCCACACCAGGACGACCTGCTGGACGCTCACCCCGTGCGCGGCCGCGATCTCGGTGAGCACCGGGTCGGCTGCGTCGGTCCGCTTGAACGGGCTGTACCCCTCGAGGGCCACCTCACGCCGGGCGTGGCCCGCGACGGTCTCGAGGTCGAAGTCGCGCGGGCTCCACGGGATCTGGTTGATGGCAGGCGCCTCACCTGTGGCGGTGATGAGCTCGTCGATCTGCGCGAGCGAGTAGTTGCTCACCCCGATCGCGCGCACCAGGCCCTCGTCGCGCAGGTCGCGGAAGGCCTGCCAGGTCGACGGGGTCGCGGCACCCGCCGGCGGCCAGTGCACGAGCCAGAGGTCGAGATGGTCCAGGCCGAGCAGCCGCAGGCTCTCCTCGAGCGTCTCGCGCTCACGGCCCGCCGCGTCCGGCGGCAGCTTGGTCGTGACGAACACGTCCTCCCGCGGGACGCCCGAGTCGGCGATCGCCCGGCCCACCTGGTCCTGGTTGCCGTACCCGGTGGCGGTGTCGATGTGGCGGTACCCGACCTCGAGGGCGTGGCGGACGGCCTTGTAGGCGTCGTCCCCGTCGGACTGCCAGGTGCCCAGTCCGAGCAACGGGATGGGCACGTCGCCGCCGGGCGTGCGCAGGTCGATGGTGGGGACTGCCGGGAAGCTCATGGTCCTAGTGTGCGGGACCTGTGGCCCTGGTGGGGCTATCGGGTCGGGATGAGGCTTGAGCCACCGGTCACCGGACCCGGTTGCAGGAGGTGACGTCCATGAAGGTGCTGGTCGCTGTGGCCTCACGGCACGGCTCCACCCGCGAGATCGCCGAGGCGATCGCCGAGGTTCTGCACGACTCCAAGTTCGAGGTCGACGTCGAGGACCCCGACGACGTGGACGACCTCGAGGAGTACGGCGCCGTCATCATCGGGTCGTCGGTGTACGTCGGCCGCTGGGCCGCCTCGGCGCGAGCGATGGTGGACCGGCTCGCCCACGGCCTGACGTCACGTCCCGTCTGGCTGTTCTCCTCGGGCCCGGTCGGCAACCCGCCGTTCCCTGCGGGGGACCCGGAAGAGGTGCCGGCGCTCGTGGCCCGGCTCGGCGCACGGGGCCATCGGACGTTCGCCGGTCGGCTGGACCGCGGCGGGCTCGCTCTCGCCGAACGGGCCGTCGTCTCGCTCATCCAGGCCGAGCAGGGTGACTTCCGGGCGTGGGCAGAGGTGCAGAACTGGGCTGCCGACGTCGCCAAGCAGCTGCACACCGAGGAGATCCGCCACCTGCGCCTTGCCCGCTGAGGCTCAACCCGTGCGCTGAGGCTCAACGCGTGCGCTGAGGCTCAACGCGTGCGCTGAGGCTCAACCCGTGCGCTGAGGCTCAACCCGTGCGCTGAGGCTGCCTGCGGCGCGCCCTCGGGCTGGCACCGGACCTGCTGAGCACGCTCAGACGGACGCGCGCACCACGACCTCGGCGTCGAAGATGCGGGGCTCGCCCGTGGACCGGCCGCCGATCGTTGCCAGCAGGATCTCGGCAGCGGTCCGGCTCATCTCGACGACCGGGTTGCTCATCGTCGTCAGGGCGGGGTTGGTCGCTGCCGCCACCCCGAGGTCGTCGAACCCGATGACCTTGACGTCGCGCGGGACGGAGCGACCGGCGTGCTCGAGCACGCCGAGCGCGCCGACGGCCATGAGGTCGGACGCGGCGAAGAGCCCGTCCAGGTCCGGGTGCTGGGCGAGCAGCGTCTCCATCGCGTCCGCGCCACCGGCAGTGGTGAAGTCCCCGGGTGCGACGGCTGTGGTGGGCAGCCCCGCATCGGTCAGGGCGTCCCGCCAGCCGGCCAGGCGATCGGCACCCGCGGCCATGTCGAGCGAGCCGGTGATGGTGCCGATCCGCCGACAGCCGGCGGCGATGAGGTGCTCCGTGGCCCGGCGTCCGCCGAGCCGGTTGTCGACGTCCACGTAGGAGACGCGGTCCGCGCCCGTCCAGGGCCGTCCGACGAAGACGCAGGGCAGGCCTGACTCGGTCAGCGCCTGCGTGAGGGAGTCGTCGCGGTGGTGGGAGACCACCACGGCGCCGTCGACGTGACCGTTGCGCAGGTACCGCAGCGTGCGGGCGGTCTCGTGCCCCCGGCGCGCGATGAGCAGGACGAGCTGGATGTCGGCGTCGTCGAGCGCCGCGCTGAGGCCCTGGACCGTGCCGGCGAAGTAGGGGTCGTTCAGCACCCGCTCGTCCGGCTCGGGCACCACGAGGGCGATCGAGTCCGCGCGGCGCGTGACGAGGGTCCTCGCGGCACGGTTGGGGATGTAGCGCAGCTCGGCCACGGCGGCGTCGACGGCCGACTGGGCACCGGGGCTGACCTTGAACCCCCCGTTGATGGCTCGGGAGGCGGTGGAGCGAGAGACGCCGGCGCGGGCCGCCACGTCCTCGAGGGTGGGCGCAGCCGGAGCAGGCGAGCCCTGGGCGATCCCGGCCACCG
>DASXVR010000349.1:0-18747 GCA_036504175.1 Actinotalea sp.
ACGGCGATGTGGCACGGGAGCAGTTCCTCGCCGGCGCCGGCCTGGGAGCGGACGGGGCACGCCGCGAGCTCGCCGTGGGTCCCGGACCCGACGGGGAGACCCGGTCGGTGGCCGAGCACCGCTGGGTGGCGGAGATCTGACGTCCACGCCCTACCCGCGGCTCGACCCAGGCGCTGCGTCCTAGGTCTGGGCGCGCAAGCGGGCAGCGGTCCGTAGCGCCTCGCGTGCGCGCCGTCGGTCGCCGGCCGCGTCATAGGCGAAGCCGAGCCGGAACCATGCGCTCCACTCGCGCGGCTGCTCCTCGACCTCGCGCTGCGCCAAGGCGAAGGCGGCATCGGCTGCGGCGCGATCGATGCGGCCTGCGGGGCTGCGCGGCAGCGTGTCCACCGGCAGGGCGCCCGCTGCCGCGAGGCTGTCCGCCATCCGCTGGACGCTCGCCGCCAGGCGCCACTCGCGCACCAGCAGCCAGACGCCGAGCAGCGGCAGGACGAGGACACCCGCGCCGAGGGCGATCCCGACCGGCTCGCCGCTGCTCAGGAGGGCGACGGCACGGGAGGCCACGGCCGCCATGTACAGGACCAGCAGGGCGGTGAGCGCGATGGCGCCCAGCAAGGAACGGCGCACGCCGCGCTACCCCAGGTCCAGGTAGTGCTCGAGGCCGACGGTCAGGCCGGGCCGACGGCCGACCTCGCGGACCGCGTGCAGGACGCCGGGCATGAAGGAGACACGGTCGAAGCTGTCGTGACGGATGGTGAGCTGCTCCCCGGGGTTGCCGAGCAGGATCTCCTCGTGCGCCACGAGCCCGCGCAGCCGCACGGCATGCACGCGGACGCCCTCGACGTCGGCTCCGCGCGCGCCGTCGAGCGACTGGCTCGTCGCATCCGGCACGGGCCCCATGCCGGCAGACCGCCGGGCAGCGGCGATGCCCGCGGCCGTGTGACGGGCCGTGCCACTGGGGGCGTCGACCTTGTCCGGGTGGTGCAGCTCGATCACCTCGACGGACTCGAACCATCGCGCAGCCTTGGCGGCGAACGCCATCGCGAGCACCGCGCCGAGGGCGAAGTTCGGGGCGATCATCACGCCGACCGCGGGGGCCGAGCGGAGGTGGTCGGCCACCCGGCCGAGGGCCGCGGCATCCCAGCCCGTCGTCCCCACCACCGCGTGGACGCCGGCGTCGATGAGGGCGTGCACGTTGGTCTCGGTGACGGACGGGACGGTGAAGTCCACGGCCACGTCGGCCCCCCGCACCCCGGCGAGGTCGTCCCCGGAGTCGAGCCGGGCGACCACGCTCATCCCCGCGTCGGCCTCGACGGCGGCGCACACCGTGCGCCCCATGCGCCCCGCGGCACCGAGGACGGCGACACGCAGCGGTCGACCGCTCACATCAGGGTGCTCGCTCATGGTCTGCTCCGTCGCCGTCGGCCGTTCACGGTCACCGACCCTAGTCGGTCAAGATGACCGCCACCGGTGTCGATGCGGTGACCAAGACCGTCGACCAGGCCCCGGACATCGGGTCTCCTCACGTGTCTCCCCCCGGGCGGCTTCTCGGCGCTGCGCGGACGAGCGCCGTCGGCCTCGCGGTGGCCGGTGCAGCGGGTGCGGCCGCCGCGGTCCTCGGCGGAATAGCCGGCCGGGTCCGGGTCACCGAGCTCGGCTTCGAGCACCTCGAGCTCGCGGCCCTCACCCTCGACCCGCCACCACTCGTCTTGGTCGCCCCGGCGGTCGCCGCAACCCGGGGTGCCTACGCCCGGCACCCGGCGGCGCGCCTCGTCAGGGAGCTGGTCGGCTGACCCCACGGCGCCCTGAGCCGCCGGGATCGACCGCCGGTGGACCCCGGAAACGGCCTCAAGCATGCCGGGTCCCGTCCCGATGATCATGGCATGCCCCGCAACCAGGCCTGGCCGATGCTGGCGACGACGCTGGCCCTGGGGGTCGGCGCCACGGCCCTCGCATGGCTCGTCGCGATGGTGAGCTACTGGTACGCCGTCCGGTCCGCCCCGGACTTCGCGGCCCCGCCCTTCGACGTCGTCTCCTCGTCGGCGGCGTGGGGCCTCGAGGTGGCGGCCGTCGGCGTCCTGACCTGGCTCGCCACCCGTACCGCACGCGTCCGGGGCCGCGCCACGGTCTGGTGGCCCCTGCTCCTCGGGCTGGCCGCCGTCCTGACGTGCACCGCCCTGACCTTCCGGCAGACCGACGACGCTTCCAGCGTGCTGCCGTGGCTCGGGCCTGTGGAGCCGCGACGCCCGTCGATCCCGGCGCCGCTCACCGTCGTCCACCCGGCCATGGCGCTTCCCCTCGGGGTGATGGCAGCGCTCGCGCTCAGTGCCGTCCTCGCGGCGCGCACCGTCGATCCCGAGCAGCGCACCAGACCCGCCGGTGCGTCACGGACGAGCCGGCTCGTCGCGGGGGCGCTGACCGGTCCGCTGACGCTGGCGCTGCTCGCCGCTGCCGGCGTGGCGCTGGCCTCCGCGGAGGCGAGGTCAGGCGTGCCCGTCCTGGACCTGAGCGCGGTGCGCGACCCGCTGCAGGCCGTCCCGATGGCTGCCGCCGTCCTCCTGGTGGCGACCGCCGCGTACACCTCCGGCGAGCGCGCGTGGCAGCCAGCGGTGCTGACCGGCGTCTGGCTGGTCTTCTGGCACGACGTCGCCTCGCGGTGGTGGGACGGCGGCTCGTACGTCCTGCTCGGCGCAGCCCTCGCCTCGCTCGCGGCCGTGCTGGTGGCCTCGTCGTGGCGGCCGCTCGCCCGAGGCCTGGACCGGCTGACCGCCTGACCTCAGGTCGAGAGCAAGCGCCGCAGGGACGAGCAGGGCGAAGGGCGCGTCAGGCGCCGAACGGACCGACCTTGACCACCGAGCGCGGCCGGCCGGCCAGCTCGACGGCCAGCTCCTGGACCTGCGCCACGGTGACCGCGTGGATCCGCTCGAGCGACTCGTCCTGGCTGAGGAGCTCGCCATGGACGAGCTCGGCCTTGCCGAGGCGGCTCATCCGCGAGCCGGTGTCCTCCAGACCCAGCACCAGGCCGCCCGAGAGCTGCCCGATGCTCCGGCGCAGCTCGGCGTCGGTGATCCCGTCGGCCGCGAGGCGCTCCCACTCGCTGGTCATCAGCTCGAGGACCTGATCCACCTTGCCCGGCGCGCAGCCGGCGTAGAGGCCGAAGATGCCCGTGTCGGCATGGCCGGAGGCGAAGCAGTAAACCGAGTAGGCCAGGCCCCGCTTCTCGCGGATCTCCTGGAACAGCCGCGAGGACATGCCACCGCCGAGCACGGCACTGAGGACCGAGAGGGTGAAGCGGCGGTCGTCGGTCGCGGTCAGCCCGGTCCCTCCGACGACGACGTTGGCCTGCTCGGTCGCCCGGTGGACGACGAGCTCGGTACCGGCGGACGGCAGTGCTCCGTCCGCGGGTGAGCCGGTCGTGGGACGCCGGCCCTCGGGGGCGGCGTGGGCGTCGAGCGACCAGCCGCCGGAGTGCAGCGCCTCGGTCACCTGCCGGCACAGCGCGCCGTGGTCGACGCCACCCGCGGCCGTGATCACCAGGGTCGAGGGCTGGTAGTGCTCGCGGTAGTGGTCCCACACCGCCTGGCGCGGCACCGCCGTGATCGTGTCGGCGGTCCCGCCGATCGGCCGACCGAGCGGGTGCTGACCGAGGACGGCCGCGGCGAACTGCTCGTGCGCCACGTCCGAGGGGTCGTCGTCGTTCATCGCGAGCTCTTCGAGGATCACGCCACGCTCGGTCTCGAGCTCGTCGACGTCCAGGCGCGCGGAGGTGATCATGTCGGCGATCACGTCGGTGGCCATCGGCAGGTCCGCGTCGAGCACCCGGGCGTAGTAGCAGGTGTGCTCCTTGCCGGTCGCCGCGTTGGCCTCGCCGCCGACGGCGTCGAACGCCTCGGCGATGTCCATGGCCGTGCGACGTGCGGTGCCCTTGAAGAGCAGGTGCTCGAGGAAGTGCGTCGAGCCGTGGTGACCGTCGCGCTCGTCACGCGACCCGACACCGACCCAGGCCCCGACAGTGGCGGAGCGCAGGCCCGGCATCGACTCGGTCAGAACCCTGACGCCGCCGGGCAGGACGGTACGGCGCACGATGGCGCCACCGTCCTGCCCGGCGGCCACGTCACTGCCCGGGGTCCCCGGGCTGCTCAGCGGAAGGTTCAGCGGCACCTCAGGCCTGGGCGCCTTCGGGCTCGGTGGCCGGCTGGTCGGCCGAACCCTCGGCCGGCGTCTCGCCCTCGATCACCGCGTGCAGCGACAGCTTGCCGCGCGGGTCGATCTCGCCGATCTCGACCTGGACCTTCTGGCCCACACCGAGGACGTCCTCGACGTTCTCCACGCGCTTGCCGCCGACGAGCTTGCGGATCTGCGAGATGTGCAGCAGGCCGTCCTTGCCGGGGCTGAGCGAGATGAACGCGCCGAAGGTGGTGGTCTTGACCACGGTCCCGACGAAACGCTCGCCGATCTCGGGCATGTGCGGGTTGGCGATCGCGTTGATCATCGCCCGCGCGGCCTCGGCCGACGGTCCGTCGGTCGCGCCGATGTAGACGGTGCCGTCGTCCTCGATCGAGATGTCGGCGCCCGTCTCCTCCTGGATCTGATTGATCATCTTGCCCTTCGGCCCGATGACCTCGCCGATCTTGTCGACCGGCACCTTCACGCTGATCACGCGCGGCGCGTTCGGCGACATCTCGTCCGGGACGTCGATGGCCTCGTTCATCACGTCGAGGATGTGCATCCGGGCGTCACGCGCCTGGGTCAGCGCGCCGGCCAGGACCGAGGCGGGGATGCCGTCGAGCTTGGTGTCGAGCTGGATGGCGGTGACGAACTCCCGCGTGCCGGCGACCTTGAAGTCCATGTCGCCGAAGGCGTCCTCGGCCCCGAGGATGTCGGTCAGGGCGGCGTACCGCGTCTGGCCGTCCACCGTGTCGGAGATGAGGCCCATCGCGATGCCGGCAACGGCCGCGCGCAGCGGCACACCGGCGTTCAGCAGGGACAGGGTCGACGCGCAGACCGAGCCCATCGAGGTCGACCCGTTGGAGCCGAGAGCCTCGGAGACCTGGCGGATCGCGTAGGGGAACTCCTCACGCGTCGGCAGCACGGGCTGGAGCGCCCGCTCGGCCAGCGCGCCGTGACCGATCTCGCGACGCTTGGGCGAGCCCACGCGGCCCGTCTCGCCGGTCGAGTAGGGCGGGAAGTTGTAGTTGTGCATGTAGCGCTTGCGCGTCTCGGGGGCGAGCGTGTCGAGCTGCTGCTCCATGCGGAGCATGTTCAGCGTGGTGACGCCGAGGATCTGCGTCTCACCGCGCTCGAACAGCGCCGACCCGTGCACCCGCGGCAGGACCTCGACCTCGGCCGAGAGCGTGCGGATGTCCGCGAGCCCACGCCCGTCGATGCGGACCCCGTCACGCAGCACCCGCTGGCGGACGAGCTTCTTGGTCACCGAGCGGACGGCTGCGGACAGCTCCTTCTCGCGACCGGCGAACTGCTCACCGAGCGAGGCGATCGCGTCGGCCTTGATCTCGTCGAGGCGGCTCTCACGGGCCTGCTTGTCGGCGATCGTCAGCGCCTCGCCGAGGGGACCCTCGACCTTGGCCTCGATGGCGGCGTACACGTCGTCCTGGTAGTCCAGGAAGCGCGGGAACTCCTGCGTCGCCTTGGCTGCCTTGGCGGCGAGCTCGGACTGCGCGTCGCACAGCGCCTTGAGGAACGGCTTGGCGGCCTCGAGGCCCTCGGCGACGACCTCCTCGGTCGGCGCACCCACGCCCTCGTTCTTGATGAGGTTCCAGGCGCCGTCGGTCGCCTCGGCCTCGACCATCATGATCGCGACGTCGTCCCCGGCGACCCGGCCGGCGACGACCATGTCGAAGACCGCGCGCTCCTTGTCGGAGTACTTGGGGAACGCGACCCACTGGCCGTCGATCAGGGCGATGCGCACACCGGCCACCGGGCCCGTGAACGGCAGGCCGGACAGCTGCGTGGACAGCGAGGCCGCGTTGATGGCCAGGGTGTCGTAGGCGTCGTCGGGGTGCAGGGCCATGACGGTCACGACGACCTGGACCTCGTTGCGCAGACCCTTCGCGAAGGTCGGTCGCAGCGGGCGGTCGATCAGCCGGCAGGCCAGGATCGCCTCGGTGGACGGGCGGCCCTCACGACGGAAGAACGAGCCGGGGATGCGTCCCGCGGCGTACATGCGCTCCTCGACGTCGACCGTCAGCGGGAAGAAGTCGAACTGGTCCTTCGGGTACTTGCCGGCCGTGGTGGCCGACAGCAGCATCGTCTCGCCGTCGAGGTACGCGACGGCGGAGCCGGCGGCCTGACGGGCGAGCCGGCCGGTCTCGAAGCGCACGGTGCGGGTGCCGAACCGGCCGTTGTCGATGACGGCCTCGGCGAACTGGATCTCGGGTCCCTCCATGGGATCCCCTCCTCATGTCGAAGTGCCCGTCTCGCACGACGGTCTTCGATCGAGGTCCTCGGATCCTTGATCCGCGAGCCACTACCGAGGACCGGACGCCGGTCACGGGCGGTACTGGTTTCAGTTGTGGTGGTGCGATCCCCGGTACCGGCCAGTGGGGCCAGACCTGAGACCTCGAGCACCCCTCCCCCGGGACCTCCCGGGTGAGGGCATGCCACTACCGGACCAGCCCGGACCCTGACGGGGCCGGGCTGGTCAGGAGGGCATCAGCGACGCAGACCCAGACGCTCGATCAGGCTGCGGTAGCGGTTGATGTCGACCTTCTGCAGGTAGCCGAGCAGGCGACGACGCTGGCCGACGAGGAGGAGCAGACCACGACGGGAGTGGTGGTCGTGCTTGTGCTCCTTGAGGTGCTCGGTCAGGTCCTTGATGCGCTGCGAGAGCATCGCGATCTGGACCTCGGGTGAGCCCGTGTCGTTCTCGGTGGTGGCGTACTCGGTCATGATGCGCTGCTTGGTGGCGGCGTCGAGGGGCACGGACTCTCCTTGGGTGTTCGTTGCGCGGTGCTCCGGGGCATGTCCACCCGGGCGCTCTGGGTCCGCGGCCGATCTCACGGCTCCCGCATGCTATCAGCCCTCGCGCGGGCGCCCCAACACCAGCGGTCCGGCTGCCAGGAGCACGCGGGTGCGCTCGACGTCGTGCCCCATCTGCTCGACCAGCTCGTCGATGGACGCGAACCGGACCGTCGGCCGCAGCCGCGCGACCAGCTCGAGCACGACCTCTTCGTCGTAGAGGTCCAGGTCCGTGCGGTCGGGGACGTGCGCCTCCACCCGGCGCTGGACACCGTCGAAGGTCGGGTTGGTGCCGATCGAGATGGCGACCGGGAGGTAGGCGTCGGGCCTGTCGGCCGGGTACCCGACTCGCCGCATCCACCCGGCGTAGACACCGTCCGCCGGGACGAGACCGGTGGCGTCCTGCGCGAGGTTGGCCGTCGGGAAGCCGAGGTCGCGACCACGCGCGTCCCCGTGGACCACCACGCCCCGGAGTCGATGGGGCCGCCCGAGGATCTCCGCGGCGCTCTCCACGTCGCCGGCCACCAGGAGCTCGCGGACCCAGCTCGACGACCATCGGCGCGGTCCGTCACCGCCGTGCAGGCCGTGCATGTCCTCGAGCACCTCGACGGCGAAGCCGTACCGCCGACCGAGGTCGATCATCGTGCTGAGGTCACCGGCGTTGTCACGACCGAAGCGGACGTCACGCCCGATGACCACCGTCGACGCACGCAGACCGTCCACCAGGTAGCGCCTGACGAACTCCTCGGCCGTCTGCTGGGCGAACGCCAGGGTGTACTCGACGACGAGCACCGCGTCCAGGCCGGTCTCGGCCAGCAGGTCGAGCCGGTCGGCGATGCCCGTGATGAGCTGGGGGGCGCGCTCGGGGTGGTGCACCTGGGCGGGATGGGGGTGGAACGTCACTGCCACCGCGTGGCCGCCGATCGCCCGCGCCTGGGCCACCATGCGTGCCAGCACGGTGCGGTGCCCACGGTGGACCCCGTCGAAGTTCCCGATCGTCACCACTGACGGTCCGAAGTCGGACGGGACCTGGCTCAGGTCGGTCCAGCGGTGCACGCACTCTCCTTGCTTCGAACGACGCGACGGGGTCGGCGCACGCCCCGGTGTCACATCCAACCACCGTCCACGACCCTCCCCGCGCCCGGGTCCGGCGGTGGCAGCGGCTCAGGCGGGCTCGAACACCAGGACGGGCTTCGAGCGACCGCCCACGTCCACGAGCAGCGCGACCAGCCCGCCGTCGGGCCCGACGGCGGCCACGGGCCGCTCCGCGGTCCCCACCTGCGGCGACGCATCGATCCGCTGACCGTAGGACAGTGCTCGCACCTCGTCGTCGGTGAGCTCCCTGGTGGGTAGCAGGGCCGTGGCGGCGTCGGCCATCGGCAGCACGGCGAAGCTCTCGCCGAGCTCCTCGAGCGTGTGCGCGAGCGCGAGGTCGTAGCCGCCCACCCGCGTCCGGCGCAGGGCCGTCAGGTGCCCGCCGACACCGAGGGCGGCGCCGAGGTCGCGGGCCAGGGCCCGGATGTACGTCCCCGAGGAGCACGTGACGGCGACGTCCAGGTCGACGACGGCCGCACCCGGTTCGCCGCTGCGCCGCAGCTCGAGCACGTCGAAGCGGTGCACCGTCACCGGGCGTGCCGCGAGCTCGACCTGCTCGCCGTCGCGCACCCGGGCGTAGGCGCGGCGGCCGTCGACCTTGATCGCACTGACCGCGCTCGGGCGCTGCAGGATGGCGCCGGTCAACGTCGAGACGACCGCCTCGACGCCCTCCTGGGTGACCGTGGAGGCGTCGGTGGTGGCGACGACCTCGCCCTCGGCGTCGTCCGTGGTGGTCGACACCCCGAGCCGGATGGTCGCCTCGTAGTCCTTGTCCGCACCGACGACGTAGGTCAGCAGACGGGTCGCCTTCTCGACCCCGAGGACGAGCACGCCCGTGGCCATGGGGTCCAGCGTCCCGGCGTGGCCGACCTTGCGGGTCCCGGCCAGCCGGCGCACCCGGGCCACCACGTCGTGGCTGGTCCAGCCCGCAGGCTTGTCGACGACGACCAGGCCGTCCGTGGCCACGTCAGGCGCCGGTCGGTCCGCCCGTGGGGGCGTCCGCCGGTGCGACCTCGTCGGAGGACTCGTCGTCGACGTCCTCGGCGGGTCGGCGGTAGGGGTCGGCGTCGCCGGCGTAGCGCGCCGACACGGCGAGGGCGGCGACCTCGGCGTCGCGCGCCGCGGCCTGGCGCAGGGCGTCCTCGAGGTGCTGGGCGGTCTGCGGCACGGCGTCGGCGATGAACTCGAGGGTCGGGGTCAGCCGGACGCCCGTCTGCTTGCCGACCTCGGACCGGATGAGGCCCTTGGCGCTCTCGAGCGCCGCAGCGCTGCCGGTCCGCGCGTCCTCGTCACCGAGGACCGTGTAGAAGATCGACGCGTGCTGCAGGTCGCCGGTGACCCGTACGTCGGTGACGGTGACGAAGCCGAGGCGGGGGTCCTTCACGCGGGTGTCCAGCATCTGCGCGACGATCTGCTGGATCCGCTCCGCGAGCTTGCGTGCCCTGGGGTGGTCGACCATGTCCTGTCCTTCCTGGGGGGCCGTGCGGGTCCTGGCGAGCGGAGGACCGGGAGGGGTGGCATGCACCCCTCCCGGCCGCCGGCACCCGTCAGGAGCGCGGCTTCTCGCGCATCTCGTAGGTCTCGATCACGTCGTCGACCCGCAGGTCGTTGTACGAACCGAGGCCGATACCGCACTCGTAGCCCTCGCGGACCTCTGTCGCGTCGTCCTTGAACCGCTTGAGCGACTCGATCGTGAGGCCCTCGGTGACGACGTCGTTCCCGCGGCGCACACGCGCCTTGGTGTTGCGACGGATCGTGCCCGAGCGCACGAGCGATCCTGCGATGTTGCCGAACTTGCTGGAGCGGAAGATCTCGCGCACCTCGGCGGTACCGAGCTGCACCTCCTCGTACTCGGGCTTGAGCATGCCCTTGAGGGCGGCCTCGACGTCGTCGATGGCCTGGTAGATGACCGAGTAGAAACGCACGTCGACGCCCTCACGCTCGGCCAGGTCCTCGACCCGCTCGGCGTACTTGACGTTGAAGCCGATGATGATCGCGTTGTCGACGGTGGCCAGGTTGACGTCGTTCTGGGTGATCGCACCGACACCGCGGTGGATGACCCGCAGGTCGACCTCGGCCCCGACGTCGATCTTGAGCAGGGCGTCCTCGAGCGCCTCGACAGCACCTGACACGTCGCCCTTGAGGACGAGGTTGAGGGTCTCGACCTTCCCCAGCTGCAGAGCCTGGGTGAAGTCCTCGAGGCTGATCCGCTTGCGACGCTTGGCGAGCAGAGCAGCACGCTCGGCGGCCTCGCGCTTCTCGGCGATCTGACGTGCGGTGCGGTCGTCGGGTGCCACCAGGAAGGTGTCACCGGCGCGGGGCACCGAGGTCAGACCGAGGACGAGCACCGGACGGGCCGGCGTCGCCTCGGCGATGGTCTCGCCGTGCTCGTCGAACATCGCCCGCACACGGCCGTGGGCCGTACCGGCGACGATCGCGTCGCCGACGCGCAGGGTGCCCGACTGGACCAGCACCGTCGCGACGGCACCGCGGCCACGGTCGAGGTTGGCCTCGATCGCGACACCACGGGCGTCCTTGTCGGCGTTGGCCCGCATGTCGAGCGCAGCGTCGGCGGTGAGCAGGACGGCATCGATGAGCTCGTCGATACCGATCCGCTTGAGCGCGGAGATGTCGACGAACATCGTGTCGCCGCCGTACTCCTCGGCCACCAGGTTGTACTCGGTCAGCTGCTGACGGATCTTCGAGGGGTTCGCCCCCTCCTTGTCCACCTTGTTGACCGCGACCACGATCGGGACGCCGGCCGCCTGGGCGTGGTTGAGCGCCTCGATGGTCTGCGGCATCACGCCGTCGTCGGCCGCGACCACGAGGATCGCGATGTCGGTGACCTGGGCACCACGGGCACGCATGGCGGTGAACGCCTCGTGGCCCGGGGTGTCGATGAACGTGACGGCCCGGTCCACACCCTCGTGCTCGGTGTGGATCTGGTACGCGCCGATGTGCTGGGTGATGCCACCGGCCTCACCCGCCACGACGTCCGCGGAGCGGATCGCGTCGAGGAGCTTGGTCTTGCCGTGGTCGACGTGACCCATGACGGTGACCACCGGCGGACGAGCGGTGAGCTGCTCGTCGCCCTCCTCGGCCAGCTCGGCCTCGAGGTCGATGTCGAAGGTCCCGAGGAGCTCGCGGTCCTCCTCCTCGGCGGAGACCATCTCGATGACGTAGCCGAGCTCGGCTGCGAGCGTCGCGAAGGTGTCCTCGTCGAGGGACTGCGTCGCGGTCGCCATCTCACCGAGGTGGAAGAGGACCGTGACCAGGCTCGCCGGGTTGGCGTCGATCTTGTCGGCCAGGTCGTTCAGCGACGAGCCGTGACGCAGTCGGATGACCGTGTCACCGTCGCCGCGGGGCACCTGCACGCCACCCAGCGAGGGGGCCTGCATCTGCTCGAACTCCTGCCGCTTCGCACGCTTGGACTTCCGTCCGCGCACGGGCCGCCCACCGGCGCGCCCGAAGGCACCCTGGGTGCTGCCACGACCGGCACCGCGGCCACCGCCGCCGCCACCGGGACGACCGGCGAAACCGCCACCACCGGCACCGGGGGCACCGCCGGGGGCGCCGCCACCACCGGGACGACCGGCGAAGCCGCCACCGCCCGGACGGGCACCACCACCGGTGCGCGCGCCACCGGGGCCCGAGGCTGCGCCCGGACGACCGACGGTGCTGCGGCCCGGCATCATGCCGGGGTTCGGACGGGGACCGCCGGCGCCGGCCGCAGCCGGACGCGGGCCGCCGGGACGCTCAGCAGCACCCTCGCCGCGGCTGCCACCGGGACGGGGCATCCCCTGGCTCGGGGCGAAGGGGTTGTTGCCCGGACGGGGACCGCCAGGACGACCACCCTGCCGGGGCATGCCCTGGCTGGGTGCGAACGGGTTGTTGCCGGGGCGCGGACCACCCGGGCGCGGCCCTGCAGCGGGCTGGTCCGTCGCGGACGACGACTGCTCACCGGTGGGCTGGGGGCGCGTCGGGGCAGGTCCCGTGGGACGGGGACCAGCAGCGGGACGCGCAGCGGACGGGGCCGTCGTCGGGCGGGGTGCCTCGGACGGGGTGTGCGACGGCGCAGCCGGGGCTGAGAACGCCGGGCCGAACTCGGACGGACGCTCGACCGGTGCCTGCGGGGCCGGTGCGGCCACCACGGGTGCGGCCGGCGCTGCCGGGGCGGCGGGCGCCGGCGTGCGGGCCGCGGGCTTGCGGGCCGGAGCCTCGCTCGCCTGGGCACCGCCGGCGGGATAGGCGTCGCGCAGCTTGCGCACGACGGGCGGTTCGATGGTCGACGACGCCGACCTGACGAACTCACCGAGCTCGTTCAGCTTGGCCATCACGGCCTTGCTCTCGACGCCGAGCTCCTTGGCGAGCTCGTACACGCGGACCTTTGCCACAACTCTCCTCTGTCTCGGTCCGCCCGGACAGGGTCGGACCGTCGTTAGTGCTGGGTACTCATCGCTGGGTACTCATCGGGTGCCCATCGGCTTCCAACCCGCTTTCCTTCTCGATGAACGACGGAACGTGCAACCTGGCATCAGCCACCGGACGCCCCGGCCTCGAGGTGCTCGCGAACCGGCGTGATGTCGAGGGCAGCCACGCGCAGGGCACGCGGGAACGCTCGACGCCGTTCGGCGAGATCGAGGCACGTCAGGTCGGGATGCAGCCACGCACCGCGACCGGGTCTGCTGCGACCCCGGTCGACCTCGGCCCGGGGTGAACCCGTTCCGTCATCGACCTGGACCACCCGCAGCAGGGCGGACCGGAGGCCACGTCCCCGGCACCCCACACACGTGCGCACCGGTCCCAGGGAAGGGTCCACGGCGCGGTGAGCGCCGTCGGGAGCACGTTCGGGGAGCCGGACCCGGGGCCCAGCCTCGTCAAGTCTAGCGCTCCGGCTCACCTACCGTGACCTGAGGCGTCCCGCGACGCCTCCCCGCGGTCCCCGGGACCTGCCTGATCCGTGGCCGGGTGCGCCTCGTCGGCGCCCTCGGTGGCGGCGCCCGCCGGTCGCCCGGCGGCCTGCTCACCGCCCTCGTCGGAACGGATGTCGATGCGCCAGCCGGTCAGCTTCGCGGCGAGCCGGGCGTTCTGCCCCTCCTTGCCGATGGCCAGGGACAGCTGGTAGTCGGGCACCACGACACGGGCCGACCGCGACTCCAGGTCCACGACCGTGACCGAGCTCACGCGCGCCGGGGAGAGGGCGCTGGCCACGAACGCGGCGGGGTCGTCGCTGTGGTCGACGATGTCGATCTTCTCGCCGTGCAGCTCAGCCATGACCGCGCGCACGCGGGCACCCATCGGGCCGATGCAGGCACCCTTCGCGTTCAGCCCGGGGACCTTGCTCCGCACGGCGATCTTGGTCCGGTGGCCGGCCTCGCGGGCGATCGCGGTGATCTCCACGGAGCCGTCGGCCACCTCGGGCACCTCGAGCGCGAAGAGCTTGCGGACCAGGCCCGGGTGCGTGCGCGAGAGCGTGATCGACGGGCCCTTCATCCCCCGGGAGACGTCCAGCACGTAGGCGCGCAGCCGCTCGCCGTGCACGTAGCGCTCGGTCGGCACCTGCTCGTGGGCCGGCAGCACGGCCTCGGTCCCGCGCACGGCGACCAGCACCGTCCGCGGGTCACGACCCTGCTGGATCACCCCGGCGATGACCTCGCCCTCGGTCCCGCGGAAGCTGCCGAGCACCGCCTCGTCCTCGGCGTCGCGCAGCCGCTGGACGATGACCTGGCGCGCCGTCGCCGTGGCGACGCGGCCGAAGCCCTCGGGGGTGTCGTCGAACTCGGGGCCGAGCGGCGCCGGCTCGTCGCCGCCGCCGTCCGCCGCGCCCTCGTCGGGCTGCTCACGCGCCCAGACCGTCACGTGACCGGTGCGGCGGTCCACCTCGACCCGCGCGTGCTCGTGCGCGCCGGGGGTGCGGTGGTAGGCCGACAGCAGGGCCTGCTCGATGGCCGAGACCAGCGTGTCCAGGCTGATGTCCCGCTCGTGCTCGACGAGCCGCAGTGCGGTCATGTCGATGTCCATCAGTCCTCGCCCTCCTCGTCCTCGTCGTCGTTCCCGGGCTCGTCGTGCTCGCCGGGGTGCTGGTCGTGCTCGTCGCCGAGGTCGGCCTCATGGGCCCGGCTCAGCTCGACCTCCACGACCCCCCGGGTCACCGTGCCGGCCGGGATGCGGACGGTCGTACCCGGCGCCGTCTCGAGCTCGTAGCCGTCGGCGTCGGCGTCGACCAGGCGGCCGTGGGCGACCGAACCGTCCTGGAGCGTCAGGCTCACCAGGCGGGTGCGCGCGCGACGGAAGTGACGCAGCTCGGTCAGGGGGCGGCTCGTGCCGGGGGTCGAGACCTCCAGGACGTACTCCCCGCGTACGGGGTCGGTGGCGTCGAGGGCGGCGGAGATGTCGCGCGAGACCGCACCGAGCCGGTCCAGGTCGAGGCTTCCCACCTCGTCCGCGCCGAGGTCGAGGACCACGCGGACCACGGAACGCCGGCCGGCGGCGCTCACGGTGACGTCCTCGAGGAAGAGGCCGGCGGTCGACACGACGGGGTCGACGACCTCCCGGACGCGTTGCGCGGGGTTGTGGCTCGCGGACGTGACCATGTTCGCCTCCCGTTGGGTCGTGGCGGGCCACCACCCGACGTGGAAACGACCCTCTGGACTTGTCGCGGCCCAGCCTAACGACTCGGCGGCGGTCCAGCGTGGCAGGATCACCCGCGATGAGGCGAGCCGGCACGTCCCGCGCGAACCGCACGACCCGGTCGCGGCTGGTCGCTGCGGTCCTCGCGCTGCTCACCACGCTGCTCGTCGCCTCGTGCGGCCTGCGGCTCGAGACCCCGGCACCTCCCGCGCTGGTCCCTGACGAGATCGAGCAGGTCCGCCAGCGCACCGTGGCCGACGCCGTCGCCGTGCAGACCCTGGCCGACCAGGCGGCCGCGACCCTCACCGAGGGCCCGCTGCTCGCTGCGCTGTCGACGGTCGCCGAGGCGTCGGCGGCCCACCTCGCGCTCCTGGGCGGCGTCTACGACCCCGGCACGACCCCGACGCCGCAGGCGTCCGGCCCGCCGACGGCGAGCCCGGGCGCTCCGACGGCCTCGACCGCTCCGGCCGTCACGCCGCAGGACGTGGTCGCACTGCTGGTGAAGGCCTCCGCCGGCGCACGCTCGGACGCGTCGGCGGTCGCGGACGGACGCCTCGCGCGCATCCTGTGCTCCGTCGCCGTGAGTCGTGCGCTGCTGGCCGAGGGTCTGGCCGCGGCCGCAGGCGTCGCGCCGCCGGACGTGCCGGACAGCGCCTTCGTGGTGCCCGTGGCGGTACCAGCAGGGCTCACCTCGACCGACGTCGCGGCCCTGGTCCAGTCCGAGGACGCGCTCGGGCTCGCATGGGAGATCACGGCCGCGCGCGCCCAGGGTGACCCGCGGGCGTCGGAAGCGGCGCGCGCGCTCGAGCACCGCAGCCGCGGCGAGCTGTGGGCACGCGCGGCGGACCTGGACGGCACCGCGCTCGACCCGCGACGCAGCAGCTACGACCTGCCGCCGGTGCTCACGGCATCGGCGAGCGAGCCTGCCGCCGTCCTCGCGGAGCTGGCAGCCCTCGAGGGCGACCTGGCCGTCGACTACGTCTCCCTGGTCGCTGCGGTCGACGCCGGGAGCCGCTCCGAGCTCGTCGACGCAGCGCTGGACGCCACCCGCGAGCAAGCTCGGCTCGGCGGCGCGCCGGGCAACACCCCCGGGCTGCCTGAGCGTTCCTGAGCCCCCGCGTTCGGGTGGCTGTCCCGGGCGCCGAGCCTGGTCGCCCGGTCAGCTCTCGAGCAGCCGGCCCACGAGCTCGGTGACCCGGGTCGCGGCGTCCGCGACGGGGACCTGCTCGGCCTCGGGCCGCTCGGTCGCCGGCAGCCCGGCGTCGGCACCGCGCCGCAGCCGCACCTCGACGACACCGTCGGCCAAGCCCCTGCCCACCACGACCAGGACGGGGATGCCGATGAGCTCGGCGTCGGCGAACTTCACCCCCGGCGAGACCTTGAAGCGGTCGTCGTAGAGCACCTCGACCCCGCGGGCGTGCAGCTCGGCGGCCAGCTCCTCGCACGCCGCGTGCACGGCGGCGTCCTTGCCGGTGGCCACGAGGTGCACCTGGGCCGGCGCCACCTGGGCAGGCCACGCGAGGCCCTGTCCGTCGTGGTTGGTCTCGGCGAGCGCCGCCACGGCGCGGGAGACCCCGATGCCGTAGGAGCCCATGGTCACGGTGACGGCCTTGCCGTTCTCGTTGAGGACGTTCAGGCCCAGGGCGTCGGCGTACTTGCGTCCCAGGGCGAAGATGTGGCCCATCTCGATGCCGCGTGCGAGCTCGAGCGGACCAGAGCCGTCCGGCGCGGGGTCGCCGGCCCGGACGTCGGCGGCCTCGATCGTGCCGTCGCCGACGAAGTCCCGACCTGCGACGAGGTCGAAGACGTGGCGGCCAGCGGCGTCGGCCCCGGTGATCCACCTGGTCCCGGGGACCACCCGGGGGTCCAGCAGGTAACGGATGGCCGACTCACGTCCGGTGTTGGCCCGGCCGAGGACGCCCGGTCCGATGTAGCCCTTGACGAGCTCGGGGTGCCTGGCGAAGTCGGCGTCTCCCGCCGCGGCCACGTCAGCCGGGGCGAGGGCCCCCTCGAGCCTCTTCAGGTCCACGTCACGGTCTCCCGGGACGCCCACGACGACGACCTCGCGCGACCCGTCCGGGTGGTCGAGGGCGACGACGACGTTCTTGAGCGTGTCGGCAGCCGTCCACGCGCGGTCGGGCCGGGCGAACCGCTGGTTCGCCACGTCGACCAGGGTCGCGATCGTGGGGGTGTCGGGGGTGTCCTCGACGTGCGCGGCAGGTGCGTCGTCGAACGGGACGGCGTCCGGGACGGGGGTGGTCACCGCCTCGACGTTGGCGGCGTAGCCACCGGCCGACCGCACGAAGGTGTCCTCGCCGACGGCTGTCGGCATGAGGAACTCCTCGCTGCGCGAGCCGCCCATCGCACCCGAGATGGCGGCCACGATCACGTAGTCCATCCCGAGGCGCGTGAAGATCCGCTCGTAGGCCGAGCGCTGGCGCTGGTAGGAGGCCTCCAGGCCCGCGTCGTCGATGTCGAACGAGTACGCGTCCTTCATGATGAACTCGCGGCCGCGGAGCAGCCCTGCGCGCGGACGGGCCTCGTCGCGGTACTTCGTCTGGATCTGGTAGAGGGCGAGCGGCAGGTCCTTGTACGAGGAGTACAGGTCCTTGACGAGGAGGGTGAACACCTCCTCGTGCGTGGGGGCGAGCATGTAGTCGGCGTCCTTGCGGTCCTTGAGCCGGAACACGTTGGGGCCGTACTCGGTCCAGCGGCCGGTCGCCTCGTACGGCTCGCGGGGCAGCAGCGCCGGGAAGTGCACCTCCTGGGCGCCGACCGCGTCCATCTCCTCGCGGATGATGCGCTCGACCTTCGCGAGGACCTTCAGGCCCAGCGGGAGCCAGGTGTAGATGCCGGGTGCTGCGCGCCGGATGTACCCGGCCCGCACGAGGAGGCGGTGGCTCGGCACCTCGGCATCGGCCGGGTCCTCCCGCAGCGTGCGCACGAACAGGGTCGACATCCTCAGCAGCATGGGCGCCAGCCTAGTGGCGCCGCCGAGCCCTCCCCGGGTACCGGTCGCCGGGCTGAGCCTGCACGATGGTGCCTGTGCCGGAGCTTCCTGAGGTCGAGGGCCTCGCCCGTTTCCTGGCGTCGCGTCTGGACGGCCGGACCGTGAGGGCCGTCGAGATCGGCGCCATCAGTGCGCTCAAGACCTTCTCCCCCGCGCCGTCGGACCTGGCCGGCGCCGCGGTCGTCGACGTGACCCGTCACGGCAAGTGGGTCGACCTCGTGATGGCCGCGCCGACGGGAGAGCTGCTCCACCTCGTGTTCCACCTGTCCCGGGCCGGCTGGCTCCGCTGGTACGAGCAGGTCCCGGCGACCCCGGTCCGGCCCGGCAAGTCGCCGCTCGCGCTCCGCGTGCGGCTGGACGACGGCTCCGGGTTCGACCTCACCGAGCAGGGCACGCGCAAGCGGCTCGCGGTGCACGTCGTCCGCGAGCCGCAGGAGATCGAGCTGGTGGCGTCGCTCGGCGTCGACCCCCTCGGACCCGACTTCACCGTGGAGCGCTTCGGCGAGCTGCTCGCCGCGCGGAGCCAGCAGCTCAAGGGGCTGCTGCGCGACCAGAGGCAGATCGCGGGCATCGGCAACGCGTACTCCGACGAGATCCTGCATGCGGCCCACCTCAGCCCGTTCGCCCTGAGCCGCTCCCTCGACGCCGACACGGTCGCCCTGCTGCACCGCACGATCCGAGAGGTCCTCTCGCAGGCGCTCGAGGCCGCCGCCGGCAGACCGGCCGCCGAGCTCAAGGACGCCAAGCGACGTGGCATGCAGGTCCACGGCCGCACCGGTCTGCCGTGCCCGGTGTGCGGCGACACGGTGCGTGAGGTGTCGTTCGCCGACTCGTCGCTGCAGTACTGCCCCACCTGCCAGACCGGCGGACGCCCCCTGGCGGACCGCCGGATGTCACGGCTGCTGCGCTGACCGCCTGCCCGGCCGCACGCCAGACCGTCCGCACGCCTGACGTCCGCTGCCGGACGTCCGCCCGACGCGATGCGGAGCTCAGAACAAGACGGTGGCGTACGTACCGACCTGGCGGAAGCCGACCCT
>DASXVR010000350.1:0-19211 GCA_036504175.1 Actinotalea sp.
TGGTCCGCGACGAGACGGACCAGATCTTCGCGGCCCTCGCCGACGCCACGCGCAGGGACATCGTCACCCGCGTGCTGAGGGAGGGGGTCTCGGTCTCGACGCTGGCGCGCCGGTACGAGATGAGCTTCGCCGCCGTGCAGAAGCACGTGGCGGTGCTCGAGCGCGCGGGCCTGGTGACCAAGCAGCGTCAGGGCCGCGAGCAGATCGTGTCCGGGGACGTGACGACCATCCGCACCGCCGCCCGCCTCCTGGAGGACCTCGAGGAGATCTGGCGCGGTCGCATCGCCCGCATCGACGAGATGCTCGCACCACCGGAAGGGGAAGAGCCATGCCAGTGACCAGCACCATCCAGGACCCGGAGAAGTTGACTCTGACGATCGTCGCCGACCTCGCTGCGCCACCCAAGCGCACCTGGCAGGTCTGGGTCGACCCGCGGCAGCTCGAGCGGTGGTGGGGACCGCCGACCTGGCCGGCCACCTTCGTCGAGCACGACGTCGCCGTCGGCGGACGGTCGTTCTACTACATGACCGGTCCGCAGGGTGACCGGATGCACGGTGCCTGGCAGTTCGTCTCCGTCGACGAGCCCCGCGGCCTGGCGTTCGACGACTGGTTCGCCGACGCCACGGGCGCGCGCGACACCTCCAAGCCCGTGGTGCGGGCTGACGTCGCACTCGACGAGACCGCCACCGGGACGCGGATGACGATCACCTCGCACTTCGCAACCGTCGAGCAGATGCAGGAGCTCGCGGACATGGGGATGGCCGAGGGGATGACCGAGGCCATGGGCCAGCTGGACGAGGTGCTCGCCGAGGGGTGAGACGGCGGGCGGGCGCGGGTGTCGGACCGTCGCGGGAGACGGAGGGCCCCCGGCGCCCGCCTGATCGCTGGGTAGGCTCGGCCGCCGGCACACCGAGCGGAGGGTCGTCATGGTGCAGCACGATGGCGACCGGACCGTCCCGGCCGGCCGGGCGTCGGTCACGCGGCCGTCACCGCCGCGTCACGCGAGCGCGACCACCGGTCGGCGCCTCGGCCGTCACGTGGGGCGCCGCACAGCCCTCGTCACGGTGGTGCTGCTGGTCGTCGGATGGGCCGTCTGGCTCGGCGTCGACGCGCTCCGCGCACGCACCGACCTGGTGGAGGCTGCCGCCCTCGTCGGCCGGCTGCAGGACGAGGTGCTCAGCGGCGACCGCGGCGCGGCCGGCCAGACCCTCACCCAGCTGCAGGCCCGGTCGGCGGCCGCACGTGACACGACCCACGGACCCCACTGGTCCCTGGCGAGCCGGCTGCCGTGGGTCGGCGCCGAGGTCCACGCGGTGCAGGTGGTCAGCGAGGTCGTCGACGGTCTGGCGGTGAAGGCCCTGCCCGGCCTGCTCGACGCCACCGCCTTGGTCGACCCGTCGACGCTCGCGCCGGTGGGGGGCCGGGTGGACCTCGCGCCCCTCGAGGCCGCGGCACCGGCGGTCCTCGCCGCGGACCGTGAGCTCCAGCAGGCGTCCACGAGACTCGCCGACCTGCAGGGCGACGACCTGTGGGGCGCCGTCGCGCGCCCGGTGGACGACCTGACCGCCAAGGTGGACGGCGTGGCGGCCACGACCGCGACAGCTGCGCGGGCGGTGCGGCTGCTGCCGGCGATGCTCGGGGCGGACGGACCGCGCACCTACCTCCTGCTCGTCCAGAACACCGCCGAGCCCCGTGCCACGGGCGGCATCCCGGGCGCGGTGATCCTGCTGCGGGCGCAGGACGGCGCCGTGCAGGTGGTCGAGCAGCGGGCCGGCGGACCCCTCATCGACCTGCCGTCACCCGTGCTCCCGCTCACGAGCGCCGAGTCGGCGCTCTTCGGCGACGACCTCGCGGCCGACATGCGCGACGTGACGTTCACACCTGACTTCCCCCGCTCGGCGCAGATCGCCCGGGCCATCTGGTCGCAGCAGGTCGGGGGCGACGTCGACGGCGTGCTCTCGGTCGACCCGCAGGCCCTGGGGTTGGTGCTGGGGTCGACGGGTCCTGTCCCGATCGAGCCGGGGCCCGTCGCGGACGCCGCCGGGGGAGCCCTGACCAGTGCGAACGCTGCGAGCGTGCTGCTCAGCACCGTCTATCTCGCGCTGGCCGACCCGCCCGCCCAGGACGCCTTCTTCGCGCGGACGGCGGCCTCGGTGTTCGCGGCGGTCGCGACGGGGCAGGGCGGGGCCGGCTCGACGGTGCAGGCACTGGCCGAGGCGGCGCGCCAGGGACGGCTCATGGTGTGGTCCGCCCACCCCGAGGAGCAGGAGGACCTCGCGGGGACGGTCCTGAGCGGAGAGCTGCTGGGGCGGCACGGAGCCACCCCGGTCGTCGGGCTGTACGTGAACGACGCCCACGCGGACAAGATGGGCTTCTACCTGCGCACCGAGGTGGCGGTCGACAGCACCGCCTGCCGCGCCGACGGCAGCCAGGCGCTCACGGTGACCGTCCGCCTGACCAGCACAGCGCCCGCGGGCGGCGAAGGTCTGCCCCCCTACGTGACCGGGACGGACGCCGAGCTGCCCGCCGGCGACCTGAGGATGAACGTGCTGCTGTACGCGCCGGCGGGCGGCCGCGTCGAGGGGGTCACGGTGTCGACCGGGGAGCCCGGCGTGACGTCCCAGGTCCACGACGGACTGGCTGTCGCGGGGCGGACCGTCCAGATCTCGCCGGGTGAAAATGTCATTCTTCGCGTCGACGTGACGACCGGGCCGAATCAGACAAACCCGGTCGAAATTCGGACCACTCCATTACCTGATCTTGTGCTCCCTGCAAAGGTCCCGTCGGCCTGCTCATAGGACGCACTACGGTGCCGATGAATGACACGTCGACGCCCCAGGGAATGTCGACGTCCGACCGTCTGCGCTGTCGTCACCTTGGGGGTCCCCCGAATGAACCGCCGTACCGTCCTGACCGCACTTGCCGCTGGAGCACTCACCATGGTGCCCACGGCAGCCATGGCGTACGACGCGCCGAGCTTCGCCACCACGACGTCCGACCCGACGCCCGCGGTGGGTGACGCCTTCACGGTGACCACCACCGGTACCACCGCCGGCCAGCCCTACACGCTGACCATCACGTCGAACCCGGCGACCGTCAGCAACGACTCGATCACCATCGCCGGCACCAAGTCGATGACCAAGACGGCCACCGGCACCTCGGTGAGCTTCACGGTGACCCTTGCCGCTGCCGGCACCTTCACCGGAGCCACCACCGACGCGGCCGGTGCCCTGGTCGGCGACGAGGTCTTCACGGTGGCCCCCGCTGCCGGCGCCGCCTCCGCCGCCGCCCTCAGCTCCACCGGCTTCGACGCGGTGAACCTCGGCATCGGTGCGGGCGCCCTCGTGCTCGCCGGTGCGGGCGCTGTCGTCGTGGCCCGCCGCCGTCAGGCCGCCCAGGCGCGCTGACCCAGCCGACGACGAAGGCCGGGACCCCTCGCGGGTCCCGGCCTTCGTCGTACACGGATGGAGGCGAGCGACGGGCACCGACTCGAGGCAGGCGAGCGGTAGGCGCCGACTCGAGGCCCGCGAGCAGCAGGCGTGAGCGCGTCGCGACCGATGGGGCGTCAGAGCTTGCCGGCGCCGATGGGGGAGCCGGGCCAGCGGCTGCTCCCAGCGGCCGCCGCGTCCTCGACCACGGGCTCAGGACGGTGGTCGGACTCAGCCGGCACCAGCCGTCGAGGGGCTCCGCCGGGACGGCGCTCGGCGCGCGCAGCGGCCCTCCGGGACGTCCGCCGCCCGCCCTTCGAGCCGGGGCCCGTGCCGTCGATCGGGGAGTAGTCGTAGTAGCTGTAGCTCCCTGCCTCCTTGGGAGGCACGCGGTTGAGGACGACACCGAGCACGCGGGCTCCGACCGTCTCGAGCGCGCCGAGGGAGTCGGTCAGCTGCTGACGGTGCAGGGTGCTCGAGCTCACCACGACCAGAGCGCCGCTGGTGACGCGGGCGAGGATCGCCGCATCGGTGACCGGCAGCAGCGGAGGCGTGTCGATGAGCACGACGTCGTACTGCTGGCCCAGGCGCTCGAGCAGCGTCGCCATGGCCCGCGAGCCGAGCAGCTCGCTCGGGTTGGGCGGGATCTGGCCCGAGGCCAGGACGTGCAGCTGGCCGTTGCCCCACGGCTGGATGACGTCCTCGAGCCTGGCCCTGCCGATGAGCACCGTGGTCAGCCCGACCGAACCCTCGAGGTCCATGTAGCGCGCCACGGACGGGCGGCGCAGGTCGGCATCGACCAGGATCACCCGCGCCCCGGCGTCGGCGAGGGTGATGGCCAGGTTGATCGTCGTCGTCGACTTCCCCTCGCCCGGCAGCGACGACGTGACGACGAACGTCTGGAGGTTCTCCGCCACGTCGAGGAACTGCAGGTTCGTCCGCAGGCGGCGGAGCGCCTCGGCGCGGTGGCTGTGCGGGTGCGAGTGCACGATCAGGGGGTGCGCCTCGGCGTCCTCGTCGTGCGTGATCGTCGCGATCACGGACGCGTCGGTGACCTGGCGCACGTCGGCCTCGGTCCGGATGCGCGTGTCCAGGACCTCGCGGAGCACCGCGACACCGATCGCGAGCGCGAGCCCGAGGAGCAGGCCGAGGGCGAGGTTGAGCTTGGTGTTCGGCGTGGCCGGCGCAGTCGGGGCCGTGGCCGCGCGCACCGTGCTGATCTGCACCGGTGAGACGTCGCCCTCGGGCTTCTCGAGGGCGGTGACCTCCGTCGCCAGGCTCTGGGCGATGGTGTTGGCCAGGTCGGCGGCGACCTGCGCATCCACGTCACTGGCCACGATGTTGATCAGGACGGTGTCCAGCGGAGAGCTGGCCGTGACCGACTTCGCCAGCTCGTCGGGCGTCGTGGCCAGGTTCAGGTGCTCGATCACCGGGATGAGCACCCGCGGCGAGGTCACCAGGTCCGTGTAGGACTTCACCTGCTTCTGCGTGAAGCTGCTGCCCTGCAGCAGGTCCGACGTCGTGCTGCCGGTCCTGACGGAGACGAACACCTGCGAGCGCGCCTCGAACCGCGGCGTCGTGACGAGAGTGAGGGCCACAGCGGCGCCGAGGGCGATGGTCGTGATCACGATGATCGAGACCCAGCGCTTGCGCGCCACCGCGAGATAGTCCTGAAGCTCCACGAGCCGTGCTCCCTGGGTGTCGGTTATCCGTGACGGCGAATCTCCCCTATATCGTCCTCCGGCCCGCGATCTGGAGAAGAACGGGCAGAAATCCTTGAATCCGACACCCGCGCCCCGATGTGGACCGAAGACAGATATGCGGGGGGCGGGCGCCTCGGCGCGCTCCGAGCCGAGATGAGGGGACCCATGGCCGGATCCGGCACCGTCATCGGCGCGCGCGCCGACGCCGGCGTCCGCCCTGCGGTGCTGGCGGCTCCTGACGGCATACCCAGTCCTCGCGCGGGCGGCGCCATGGCCGCCGCAGCCGCGGACGGGCCGGTCCCCGCAGTCCTCGCCTCAGCCCACTGGTGGACGTCCTACGCGACGCGGATCCTCCTCACCGATGCGATCGCCGTCCTCGTCGCCGTCTTCACGGCCTATGTCGTGCGCTTCGAGACGACCGGCAGCGTCTTCGTCAGCGGGCTGCTGTCGCCCAGCTACCTCGCGGTGTCGGTGGTCCTGATGTGGGCGTGGATCTTCGTCCTGGTCGTCGGGCGCACCCAGGACCGCCGGCTCGTCGGCGTGGGCCCGGCCGAGTACCAGAGGGTGTGCTCGGTCACCTGGCGGCTCTTCGCCGGTGTGGCGGTCGTGGCGTACCTGGGACGGATGGAGATCGGGCGGGGTTACCTGGGCATCGCCTTCCCCCTCGGTCTCGGGCTCCTGCTGGTCGGCCGCTGGGGGTGGCGGCAGTGGCTCCGCAGGCGGCGCGACCACGGAGAGTTCCAGTCCCGCGTCCTGGTGGTCGGTCACGACGCCCGAGCCGCGGCGCTCATCGGCGAGATGCGCCAGCGGACGTCCGCCGGCTTCGGCGTGGTCGGGGTCTGCGTGCCGCCTGGCGAGCGGACAGGGGTGCTCGTCGCAGGGCTGCCCGTCCTCGGGACGATCGAGGAGGCAGCGGCCGTCGCACGGGCCTACGCCGTGGACGCCGTCACCGTCGTCGCCTCCGACGCGATCACCCCCGACGCGGTGCGCCGCCTCGGGTGGGACCTCGAGGGGAGTGGCATCGACCTCGCTCTGGCCATCTCGTTCCGGGACGTCGCGGGTCCGCGCGTCCTGATGCAGCCGGTGAACGGCCTGCCGCTGGTCTACGTCGACGAGCCGCAGTTCACCGGGGCGAAGTACCTGCTCAAGTCGGTGTTCGACTGGGTAGGCGCCGTGCTCGGCCTGGTCGCGATCTCTCCGGTGCTCGTGACCATCGCCGCGCTCATCAAGATCACCAGCCCGGGCCCTGTGCTCTACCGGCAGGAGCGCGTGGGGGTGCGCGGCACGACGTTCGGCATGCTGAAGTTCCGGTCGATGGATGTGGACGCGCACGAGAGGCTCGCCGACGTGCTCGCCGCGGAAGGCGTCACCGAGGTCGGCCTCTTCTACAAGCCGAAGAACGACCCGCGCGTCACGCCCCTGGGCCGTGTGCTGCGCAAGTACTCCCTCGACGAGCTGCCGCAGCTGCTCAACGTGCTGCGCGGTGAGATGAGCCTGGTCGGACCCCGTCCGCAGATCCCGACCGAGGTGGCCCTGTACGACCGGAAGGCGCACCGCCGGCTGCTCGTCAAGCCTGGCCTGACGGGCCTGTGGCAGGTGTCCGGCCGGTCGGACCTGACGCCCGAGGCCGGCATCCGCATGGACGTCTACTACGTCGAGAACTGGACCCTCTTCGGGGACCTGCTGCTGGTGGCGAGGACGGTCAAGACGATCATGTCCGCCCGGGGGGCCGTGTGATGGGGCGGGCGGTCCTCGTGCACGAGTGGCTCGCCGAGAGGGGAGGCTCGGAGAACGTCTTCACGGCGATGGCTGAGGCATTCCCGGATGCGGATCTGCTGTGCCTCTGGGACGACGTGCCGAACCGTTTTCCGGGGCGCGTGCTGAAGGAGACGTGGCTCGCCCGCACGCCCGCGCGACGGAGCAAGGTCGCCGCCCTGCCGCTCATGCCGCCGACGTGGCGGCGACGCCCCGAGGGTGTCTATGACTGGGCGCTCGTCAGCTCGCACCTGTTCGCCCACCACGTCTCCTTCCGGGACTCGTCAGCAACCTTCAGGAAGTACGTCTACGTACACAGCCCGGCGCGCTACCTCTGGACACCCGAGCTGGATCAACGAGGCTCGGCGCTGCTGCCTCGTCTTGCTGCCCCGGCGTTCCGTGCCCTGGATCGCAGGCGTGCCCAAGAGCCGTACGCGATCGCCGCCAACAGTGCTTTCGTGCGTGAACGCATCCGCACCGTCTGGGATCGCGACGCAACCGTCATCCACCCTCCGGTGGACGTCGCCCGCCTGCAGGCACGGCGCGGGTGGGCCGACACCCTCGCTCCGGGAGACGCGGCGATCCTCGCTGGCCTGCCGCGCACCTTCGTCCTGGGCGCCTCACGATTCATCCCGTACAAGCGGCTGGAGCTCGTGGTCCGGGCGGGGGAGGCCGCGGGCCTCCCCGTCGTGCTGGCCGGTTCGGGGCCGGAGGAGTCCCGACTCCGCCAGCTCGCTGCGGATGCGTCCGTCCCGGTGCAGCTGGTGATCGGGCCGAGCAACACCCTCCTCTATGCGCTGTACGAGGCGGCAGCAGTCTTCGTGTTCCCCGCCGTCGAGGACTTCGGCATCATGCCCGTCGAAGCGATGGCCCTCGGGACCCCGGTCGTCGCGGCGGCAGTCGGTGGGACCAGTGAGACGGTCGTGGACGGCGTCACCGGCGCGCACCTCGGAGCGGACCCGTCGACCGCGGACCTGCGCGCGGCTCTGGACGCCGCCCTCCGGTGCTCGCCCGACGCGTGCCGCCGGCGCGCGCGAGACTTCAGCGAGGAGCGGTTCCGTACGGCGATCACCGCGTGGGTCGGTGCCGCATGACACGCGCACCGTTGCGTGTGGTCTTCCTCGACCACACCGTCGAGGCGGGTGGTGCCGAGCTCGCCCTGGTGCGCACTCTCGCCCACGTGCCCGGCGACGTCCGGGTCCGGGTGGCAGTGCCCCGCGGAGCCCCGGGCGTGTTCAGCGGCGTCGGTGCCCTCCGCGTGCCCGTCGGTGCGGGCCAGCGTCCCGGCGCGACATCGGCCCTGGGGTTGCGCGCAGTCCGCGTCGCGATCGCGACAGTCGTCCAGGCCGCGCGCATCCGACGGCACCCGGTCGTCAAGGGCTGTGATCTCGTCGTCGCCAACACGTCGCGATCGGCCCTCTCCGGCGGCCTCGCCACGGTGATGACCCGACGTCGCCTCGTCATCCACCTGCGCGACGAGGTCACCGCCGCGGCCCTGGGCCGACGCGGCCTCCCTCCGATGCGCTGGGCGCTCAGGCGCGCGGACCTCGTGATTGCGAACTCCCGGCACACGCTCGGCACTGCCTCCGCGTACCTACGCCCGGGCACGCCCGTCGCCGTGATCCCGAGCCCACCCGGGGTCGCCGCGCTCGACAGCCCACCTCCGATCTCGTCACAGCTCGCGCGCGTCGGCATGGTCGCTCGCATCGACCCGTGGAAGGGGCATGAGCTGTTGCTCCGCGCCTTCGCCCAGACGTTCCGTGGCGAGGCGGTCGAGCTCCACCTGGCCGGCGCACCGGCCTTCGGCAAGGACGCGCACCTGGCCCACCTCGAGCAGCTCGCAGACGACCTCGGCATCGCGGCCCAGGTGCGCTTCGAAGGACACATCGAGGACGTTGCCGCCTTCGTGGACCGGATGGACGTGTGCGTCCAGTGCTCGCTCCGGCCTGAGCCGCTCGGCCAGAACGTGCTGCAGTACCTCGCCCGGAGGACGCCCGCCGTGGTGACCAGCGACGGTGGTCCATCCGAGTGGGTGCAGCACCTGCAGAACGGGCTGCTCTTCGAGCGAGGCAGCGTCGACTCGCTGGCCGCGGCGCTCCGCAGGCTTGCGGACGACGGTGACCTGCGGCAGCGGCTCGCTGCCACGTCGGTCGCAGTTCCGGACGATCGGACGGTGTCGGAGGCACTCTTCCGCACCCTGAACCAGGCGGGATCGCGACGGCAGCACCCGGGGATCCGGGGCGTCGAGCGGGCTGTCGCCGGGCGGATCACGGCATGACCACCGCAGCGCTGATGATCGGCCTCACCGCGGCCGCCCTCACGGTCGGCGTGGTGCGCGGCGCCCGCCACCGAAGCATCTTCGGCGCCGTCGTCGCGCTGCAGTGCGCCTACTGGGGAGCGTCCTACGTGGTGCGGCCGCTCATCCTGCTCCTCGTCCAGCCGCAGCCGCGGCTGGGTGATCCCGTGGCGGACCCGAGGATGGCGGAGCTCGGCTACGAGAACGTGCTGGCCGGCGTGCTCGGCGTCGTGGCCGTGGGTGTCTGCGTCTACGTCGTCGCAGCCACTCTGGTACTGCGTCGGAGCACGGCTTCCGCCGAGACGACTGGTCGGCCGGTCTCCGCCTCGGCGGGTGCCGCGCTGATCGTCCTCGGCTGGCTGGCCCGGCTCGCGTCGATCGCCCTGCACGCACCGGTCTTCGCCACCCTGGCGCTCCTGGGCTCGATCGGCACCGGCGTGCTCATCCTGTGGCACCTGCACCGGCTGAGTCGCGGAACCATGCTTCTCGCCGGGAGCGTCCTGGTGGTCTCCGAGCTCCTGTGGTCCCTGGCGAGCGCCTCCAAGGCGCCGGTCTTCGCCTGCGGCCTGTTCGTGCTGGTCGTGGTCCTCCGCCAGGGCGTCACGCGCAGGTCGGCGACGAGAGCCGCGCTTGTCGGGGTCGGGCTCGTGCTGGCGTTTCCGCTGATCCAGGCCTCCAAGGCGGCGCTCGGCATGCTCGTTCAGACGCCCGCAGCCACCGCGTCCTACCCCGCAGCCCTGCACGGACTCATGCCGTTCGTTCGCCGCTTCGACCTCGTGTCTGCGGTGACGGATGCCTATCTGGCTGGTCCGGCCTCCTGGATGTCCCCGGTCGAAGCGGTCCATCGCGCGGCGGCGGCGCTCGTCCCGTCACAGCTTCAGCTGGACAAGGGTGACAACACCGGTGCGCTCTGGGCTGTCGAGGTGCGGGCGGTGACCGTCCCCGGCTCCAACACGGGCGTCCACCTTGCGGAGGGGCCGATCGCGGAGGGGTACGTGATCGGTGGGCTGCAGGGCGTGATCCTCGAGAGCTTGCTGCTGCTCGCCCTCACGGCCCTTGTCGCGTGGCGCCTCACGCGGGGTGGACGCTTCGGGGTCCTCTTCGCGCTCGCCATGACCTGCCAGCCGTTCCTGTTCGAACGGGGTGTCCTCGGTGCGGCCGAGGGCCTCGGCAAGGCGCTGCAGGTCTCTGCCGTCGCCGTCGTGCTGGTCTCGATCGTGTCGCTGCTCCAACGAGGGAGGGGACCCGGGACCGGCGCCACGGGCGCCCACGGCCGCGCGCGCATGCTCGCGACGCGAGAGGGCTTCCCGGAGCTCGCACTCCCGGCGGTGCGCCGGTGACCTCAACCGACGTCCTGGCGACCCGCCGCCCGGTGGCCAGCGCCGCGGCGCGCTTCGGCGCCGACGCGCTGACCAACACCTTCGGCCGGAACCTGCAGTTCCTGGTCACCCTGCTGACGATCCCGCTCATCGCTCGCAGCCTCGGCCCGCAGGAGTTCGGGCTCTACGGGCTCTCCACGGCGGCCTACTTCTTCGGCTCGTCCATCGTGGACGGCGGTCTGTCGACCGCTCTCGCGGGTCGCGTGGCCACGTCGTCGCCGGCCGCGTTCCTGGTGCTGCGGCGCCAGTACCTGGGCGTCCGGGGTCTGCTCTTCGCCGTCGTGCTCCTCAGTGGCGTCGGCGTGCTGATCGCGCCCTGGTGGCTCTACGTCTGGATCGGTCTGTGCGCCGGTGGCATCTCGTCCACCGGTGAGGAGTGGGTGCTGGTCGCTCGCGGGCACTTCGCCTCTGTCGTGGCGATGCAGTGGGCAGGTCGGCTCACCTATCTCGCCGCACTCGTCGGGGGGATGGCCTGGCAGGCGTCGCCGGCAGTGCCTGCCGTGTGCCTGAGTCTCGGGGGGGCCGTCACCAGCTGGCTCTCCTGGAGGCGCGTCGGCTGGTCGCGTCGATCTCACGGACCCATCGCGATGCGGTCCTCGCAGGCCCCATCAGGCGAGAGGGTGCCCGGTGTTGCTGCCTTGCTCCGCCTCGGAGCCCCCGCTCTCGTGGCCCGGGCGCTGTCTGCGTCGTACGGGCAGTCGTCCACCCTCCTGGTGTCCGCGGGAGTAGCCGGAGCGGCGCTCGGCACCTACACGGCGGCCGACCGGGCCGTGCGCGCGCTGCTGGGGGTGGTCGACTCGCTGGTGATCACCATGCTCCCGAGGATGGTGCGAGCGTGGGCAGCGGGTGCAGCCCAGCGCCGGGCAGTCCTTCTGCTGACGCTCGCAAGCGTCGCGACCGGGGGTGCGCTTGCAGGTGCGCTGTACGTCTCAGCGCCTGTGGTCGTAGCTCTCCTCTACGGCCACGGGTTCGCAGCGACCACCGCCGTGCTGAGGACAGCTGTGTGGATCATCCCGTCGGCATGCGTGACGAGCATGCTGACCACCAACGTGCTGATGCTCAAGCAGCGCACGGGCGCCGTCCTCGTCGTGTACACCGTCGGGGCAGCAGCCGCCTGCGCCGGCCTCTTCTCGCTCGCGGGCGGCGCAACGGCGACGACAGTCGCCTCGAGACTCGTGCTGGCGGAGGCCGCTGCCGCGGCGACCGCTCTGGCGCTGTGCCTGCGGCGCAGGTCGACGCGGTCAGGACGACGAGAGACCGAGGAGCGATGATGCCCGTCCGTATCCATGTCGCCACAGGCGCACCGGTCGACAAGGCCGGAGGACTGAACCGGGTCGTGTCCACGATCGCGGCCGCGCAGAGGGCGCTCGGGCTCGACGTCCGCGTGGTGCACTCGGTGCGCCGTGACGGGTACCGGGTCGAAGGCGGCACGCTCCCGGCCGTGCTGAGCGACACCGACGTCGTCATGTTCCACTTCGCCGCGACCGTTCGACGCGCCACGGCGATCCTCCCCGCGGGAGGAAAGCGTGTCCTGCACTTCCACGGCCCATGGTCGGACGAGGCCCGTGTCCAGGGCCAGGCCTGGTGGCGGGTGGCCGCCAAGAAGTTCGTGGAGCGTCGCGCCTACGCGCGCTTCACGCACTTCGTCACGGCATCCGATGCCTTCCGGGACGTGCTGCACGAGCAGTACGGCGTCCCGCTCGCTGCGATCGTGACCGTCACGCCAGGGGTGGACGTGGAACGCTTCACGCCGGGGGACAGGGACGAGGCCCGTCGCGTCCTCGGCCTCACGGCGTCAGGTCAGGTGCTGGCGTGCGTCCGTCGCCTCGAGCCGCGGATGGGACTGCGTCACCTGGTACGCGCCATGCGGGAGGTCGAGGACGTCACGCTCCTGGTGGCTGGCGCAGGAAGCCTCGACGGCGAGCTCCGAGCACTTGTCAAGGACCTGGGCCTCGAGGCGCGGGTGCGACTGCTGGGTCGGGTCAGCGACGGCGACCTCGTGCGGCTCTACCAGGCGGCTGACGCATCCGTCGTGCCGACGGTCGCGCTCGAGGGCTTCGGCCTCGTCGTTCTCGAGTCGATGGCCTGCGGCGCCCCTGTCCTGGCGACCCGTGTCGGTGGTCTTGTGGAGGCGATGGGGCCCTTCGCGGATGAGTGGACCGTCCCACCCGGTGATGTCGGCGCGCTGGCGACCGGGATCCGCGCGATCCTCCATCGCAGCCCGTCTCGGACCGCCGTCGCCGGCTATGCCGCCGGGCGCTCCGCGGAGCTCTCGGCGCGGCGGATGGAGGAGGTGCTCGATGGCTTCCGGTGATGTCGGCTCCTCGTTCGCGGGACTTCGCGTCGGGGTGATCGGACCGACCGAGCCGGACACCTTCGCGGACAACATCGCCGCTGCCCTGCGCCGGATGGGTGTTGAGGTGGTTGCCCTCGGACCTGCCACCCCCCGGCCCAGCGCCCGTGTCTTCCGCTCAGCGATCGAGGTGGCCGAGCGTCAGACCGCCGAGATGTTGCAGTGGATGCAGAGGGCTGTCGCGAGACGGGCGGGGAACGCTCGCTGCGACGTGGTGATCAACGTCCAGCAGTCGCTGATGCCTGCAGCAGTCGAGGCCATCCGGAGGTCGGGGGCGAAGGTGGCGCTGTGGTTCCCCGATGCCGTCAGCAACATGCAGCGGATGGCGATGGTGGCTGCGCCGTACGACGCGCTCTTCGTGAAGGACCACATCCTCGCCGACCGGCTCGCGAGCGTCTACGGGCTGCCCGCCCACTACCTCCCCGAGGCGTGCAGCCCGACCTGGCACCGCCCTCGCGGAGCGGCGGGCAGCGAGCCCTGGATCGCCGTCGTGGGAAGCCTCTACCCCACGAGAGCGCGACTTCTCCACCGTCTCGACAGTGACGGGATACCGCTCCGCATCCACGGTGCCGGCTATCCGCGCTGGTACCGGACGAGCCCGCTCGAGCGCGCAACCTCGGGGCCTTTCGTGACCCGGGAGGCCAAGGCCGACGTCTTCCGGTCAGCGCGCGGAGTGCTCAACAACCTGCACCCTGGGGAGATGGACAGCGTGAACGCCCGGCTCTTCGAGGCCGCTGGATCGGGTGGGGCGGTGCTGAACGAGTACCGCGAGGTCCTCCCCACCTTCTTCACCCCGGGCGAAGAGGTGTTGGCGTTCGCGTCGTACGACGAACTTCTCGCGCACTGCACCAGGCTGCTCGAGGAAGATGGGTTGACCGCGCGGATCGGCGACGCCGCTCATCGTCGGGCGCATGCCGAGCACACCTACGCGCACCGCCTGCCGTCGATCCTCGAGAAGCTGGCCTGAGTGCGGTCCCGGAGGGCGTTCCCGTGCGTCGGGCATCCGAGCAGAGGCGGCCTCGGCGGACGCTCACCGGTGACCTGGTGTGGCGCCTTTGCGGTGGTCCTGGGGCTGCTGAACGGGTGCGGCGTTCCCGCGACCACGACGTCGCCGCGACCGTCTGTCCCGACGCCCGCCGACTACGCCGCGACGCTTCTCGCCGCGACCAACGCAGCGCGGACGGCCGAGGACCTGCCCTCGCTCGCCCCGTCCGTCTGCGCCACGACGTCGGCGGCGGGCCGCGCGGAGGCGCTGGCTGGCCGAGGGGTGCTCGAGCACGCACCGCTCGGTCCAGTGCTTCGCGAGTGCGCGCCGGCGACCACAGCCGCCGAGAACCTCAGCCTTGCCGAGGTTCAGCCCGCGGACGTCGTCGACGCCTGGATGCAGTCACCGGGCCACCGCGCCAACATCCTCGACGCAGGCCTGTCGGAGATCGGGGTGGCGTGCGTCCCGGACGCCGACAAGATGCTCTGCGCGGAAGTGTTCCTCGGACCCTGATCGTCAGTGGACGTCTCGTCGACGCCGGCATCCGCTGCTCGGGCCTCGCCGCCCGCCCTCCCAGGCGACATCCAGGTCGGTGAGCGAGCATTGGAAGGCCCGCCAGCCCACCCGAGGAGACCCATGAGCACGCCGGCCGAGGTGGCTGCCCAGCCCGCACCGGTTCCCCAGCCGCTGCCAGCCCAGCTCGCCGCAGCCGTGGGGCTGCTGAGCGTGGCAGGAACGGCAGCGCTGCTCGACGGCGTCCAGGAGCACGACGACCTGACCAGCCTCGACAGCCCGACCCTCACCTGGCTGGTCGCCCACCGGCAGCCGATGCTGACGACCGTCATGACCGACGTGAGCACCGCGGGAGGCGCGCTCGTCGTCGCTGCCCTGGTGGCCGTCGCCGTCCTGGTGCTGCTGTGGCGACACCGGGTGCGCGAGGCGTCGTTGCTGGCCGGTGCTGTGGTGCTGGCCGAGGCGGTGTCACTGCTCCTCAAGCATCTGGTGGCGCGGCCCCGACCGCCGGAGGACGTGATGCTCGGGCCCGTGGAGCACACCCTGTCCTTCCCGTCCGGCCACACGATCGTCACAGGGGCGCTCGTGCTCACCGCCGTCTACCTGTGGTGGCGAGCTCGGCCGGGGATCGGCCGGGCGGTGGGCGGGGCGGCGCTCGCGCTCGGCGTGACCGCCCTCATGGCTGCCAGCCGCCTCTACCTGGGCGACCACTGGCTCACCGACGTCCTCGCGTCGGCGGTGCTGGCCTGGGGCGTCCTTGCCGCGATCGTCCTGGTGGACGCGCTGGTGTGGGATCGGTTGTGGGACGCCGTCGGCGGGCGACTGCCACGACGGCGCCGGCCGCCGCCGTCCGCGGACGCGGCGGGCAGCCCAGCCCTCCCGTGACGTGAGAAGGCCCCGTCCCGCGCCGACGACCACAATGCAGGGATGCTGCACCTGCGGATCCAGGTCCCGGCCGAGCTGAGCGACCGGACGGTCGCTGCCCTCACGGACGAGCCCGCCGTGAGCGGGCTGAGCGTGATCCGCGGGGCGTCGGTGCGGCCCGTCGGCGACCTCGTCCTCGCCGACGTCGCGCGCGAGGCCGCGAACGACGTGATCGGGGCGTTGCGCACGCTCGGCGTCCACGAGCACGGCAGCATCCAGATCGAGCCCGTGCGCACCTGGGTGTCGCGGCCGGGCTACGAGGCCGAGCGGCGCGCACCCGGTTCCGGAGCCGATGCCGTGGTGTGGGCCGAGGTCGCCAACCAGGCGTACGGCGACTCCGAGCTCAACTGGGTCTACGTGAGCTTCATGTGCCTGGCGACCCTCATCGCCGGGATCGCCATCGTGCTGGACTCGCAGATCCTGGTGATCGGCGCGATGGTGCTCGGCCCGGAGTTCGGCGCGATCGCCGCGCTGGGCGTCGCCCTCGTCCGACGCCGGTTCCACCTCTTCCGGCTCGCGGCGCGGACCCTGGTCGTCGGGTTCCTCGTGGCGATCGCCTTCACCTGCGTGATCGCCCTCGTCGGCCGCGCCGTCGGGTGGATCACGATCCACGACGTCACGGGACCGCGGCCGGGCACGCACTTCATCTACGCACCGGACCGCTGGTCCTTCGTGGTCGCCGTGGTTGCTGCGGCGGCGGGCGTCCTGTCCCTCACGTCGGCCCGGGTGGGCGGCCTGTCCGGCGTGTTCATCTCGGTGACCACGATCCCCGCCGCCGGCAACGTGGCGCTCGGGCTCGCCTTCGGCGCCGGCACCGCGGTGTGGGGTTCGACCCTTCAGCTCCTCGTGAACCTGACCGGCATGGCCCTGGCGGGATGGCTCACCCTGGTCGTCCAGCAGGTCGTGCAGGGTCACCTGGCGCGACTGCGGTCCCGCCCCCGCTCAACCCCCGCCTGACGCGGCTGCGGGGTGTCCGGCCGGATCGTGAAGGGTTCGGCACGCCAGGCGTTCAGCACCCTTCACGATGGTTCGGCGATCACGGGGCGAGCCCGGCCTTCGCCGCGAGGAGCTCGCGGACGCGGGGGATCACCCGGGTGCCGTAGAGGTCGATGGCGTGCATGAGGTGCTCGTGGGGCATGGACCCGTTGGCGTACTTCAGGTCGAACCGCTGCACCCCGAGCACCTCGACGGCGTCGGCGATGCGCCGGGCCACCGTCTCCGGGGAGCCGACGAAGAGCGCCCCCTGCGAGGCCTCCCGCTCGTACTCGGCACGCGTCACCGGCGGCCAGCCGCGCTCACGCCCGATGCGGTCGCGGTTGGCCTTGAAGTGCGGGTAGAGCAGGTCCAGCGCCTCGTCGTCGCTGTCGGCCACGAAGCCGGGGGAGTGCACCCCGACGGGCAGGGACGTCCCGACGGTGACCTCGTGGAACAGGTCGACGAACGGGCGGAAGCGCGCCGGTGCGCCGCCGATGATCGCCAGCATCAGCGGAAGGCCGTGCCGGGCGGCTCGAACCACCGACTCCGGGCTGCCGCCCACCCCGACCCACACCGGCAGCCCCCCGCGCTCGGTCGTCGGGTGGACCCGCTGGCCGGTGAGCGGGGCGCGCGTGGAGCCCGACCAGGAGATCGGCCCCTCCGAGCGCAGCGCCGCCAGCAGGTCCAGCTTCTCCTCGAAGAGGACCTCGTAGTCGGCCAGGTCGAAGCCGAACAGGGGGAAGGACTCGATGAACGAGCCGCGTCCGACGGTGATCTCGGCCCGGCCGCCGCTGATGGCGTCGATCGTCGCGAACCGCTCGTAGACGCGCACGGGGTCGTCCGAGCTGAGCACCGTCACGGCCGAGCCGAGCGTGATGCGCTCCGTGCGGGCCGCGATGGCTGCCAGGACGACCTCCGGCGCGGAGATGGCGAAGTCGTCGCGGTGGTGCTCACCGACGCTGATGTGGTCGATTCCCGCCCGGTCGGCGAGCACGCCCTGCTCCACCACGTCGCGGATCACCTGGTGCACCGGCACGCGCTCACCGGTCAGGTCGACCGTCAGGTCCCCGAACGTGTCGAGGCCGAAGGTCACCGGACCCTCGTCGCCGTGCCGGCCATGGCCTGTCGTGTCGTCGCTGCTCATGGACGCGACAACACCGGCGACCCCGGCGGTCTTCCGCCCCGCACGTCCGCAGGACCGACGATGGGGCTGCTGGCACCATGGTCGGATGGACCTCGCTCCCGGCCGGCTCCAGCCCGCCGCCCAAGCAGCGCTCGGCCGCGGCCTCGGGATGCACCCGGACGACGGCCTCGTCGTCATGCTGGCCGTGCGGGACGACGCGGGACAGGTCGTCGACTTCCTGCACGAGTGGCTCAACGAGGCCGCCGAACGGAACGCCGGCCGCCCGCTCCTGGGGCAGAGGCTCCTCGAGGCCTACGGGACCGACGCGAGCCTCTTCGAGGAGATGCGCGAGCTGCTCGGCACCGGCGAGTGGCGCCAGACCGAGGTGACCTACGAGACGGAGAGCCGCGACTCCCGCCTGCACCGGCGGTCCTTCGGGGTGTTCTTCGCGGATGCGGGCGAGGACCGGCTCGTCTGCCAGTACCGCGACCTGACCCAGCTGCGCCGGACGCAGGCCCTGCTCCATCACCAGGCCGGCCACGACGACCTGACCGGCGTGCCGAACCGTCGGCGCGTCCACGAGCACCTCGTCGAGGCCCTCGAGGACCTCGCGTCGGGCGGGCCGCCGCTGCTGGTCATGCTCGCGGACCTCGACCGGTTCAAGGAGGTCAACGACACCCACGGCCACGGGGCCGGGGACGCCGTGCTGCGTCTCGCGGCCGAACGGATGCGGTCCGCGATGCGGGTGGACGACGTCGTGGCGCGCTACGGGGGCGACGAGTTCCTGGTGATCTGCCACGACGTCGCCGACCTCGACGAGGCCACGATCCTGGCCCAGCGGCTGTCCAGCACCGTGGCCGGCATGTACGCGCTGGACGGGTCGCTGCAGGTGGACATCGGGCTGTCGGTCGGTCTGTGCCTGGTCACCGAGCCGATGGAGATGGACGAGCTGCTCCGGTCAGCGGACCGCGCACTGTACGAGGCCAAGGGCGCGAGGGGCGACCATGCGGACGGCGCCCGCCAGGTGTCCTGACCAGCCGGGCCCGACGACGTCCGCGGTCAGACGCTCTCCTGCGCCGCCTCGGTGGTCCCGGACGCCGCCTCGGGCGTGACGCGCACATCCACGTGCTCGGCCCCGCGCCGTGCCCGGAGCAGGAACGGCACCGCGAGGAGCTGCACCGCCGCGCCGAACAGGTACGAGGTGCCGTAGCCCCACAGGTCTGCTGCCCGGCCGAGCGGCGGCTGGACCACGACCCCGCCGATCCCGCCCACCATCGAGTCGGCCGACAGCAGCGTCGCGCGCTGGGCCGACGGCACCAGCCCGTTGAGCAGTGCCTGGCGGATCGGGAGCACCGCCGCCTGGACGATGCCCATCAGCACGAGCAGGACGAGGGCCACCGCGAAGAGCGTCGTGCGTCCGACGGCGGCGAGGGCGAGCGCCGCCACCACGGTCCCGCCGATGATGGCCGACGTGCGGGTGCGCACGAGGCTCCGCACGCGTGACGCCGCGAGCCCGCCGACGACCTGCGACCCGGCCACGACAGCGGCCGCCAGACCCGCGATGCCGTAGGCGCCCTGGTGGCCGTAGAGCTGGAGCAGGAACGGCTGCATGGCGTAGAAGGCGTAGAAGCCCACGCCCGACGTGAACGCGCCGGCGGCCATCAGCCACCGCACGGGCGGGTTGCGCACGGCGTGCTCGAACGACATCGAGGCGACCGAGCGGATGGCCGCCCCCGTCGCCTGGCCGCGCGCGGGTGTGAAGCCGAGGTCCTTCATC
>DASXVR010000351.1:0-7249 GCA_036504175.1 Actinotalea sp.
GACGGTGTCGATGACCGGGCGCAGCACTGCGTCAGTGGTCGCCAGGGCGGCGTAGCTCTCCACCGTCTCGCGGAGGTACCTCTGTCCGCGAGCGTCATCCGGGCTCGGCGCACTCTCGAAGCCCACGAAGATCGCGCTGGTCCCTTGGTAGGCGGGAGCCTGCGCGGCCGCAGCCGCATAGGTGCCGACGGCTCCGGTTGCGGCCAGGAGCGCCACGACCGTCCAGCGGCTGCGCACCGCGACGAGCGGGCTCGGGAACGTCATCACGACCCTCTGACCTTGGAAGAGCGAGAGGAGCAACTCGTCGAGTCTTGCAGGACACGACCTGGTTGACGAGAGTGCGGCCGACAAGCCCGGCCCCGTCAGCCTCGTTCGCGCTGGTCGCGCGTCTCCCGGAGCTCGTCGAGCAGCGCCGCCACTCCTGCGCGGTCGGCCGGCAGCACGCCGCCCGACGGCCGTGCCTGGGGAACCAGGACCAGCTCGGCTCCTCCGAGGGTGTTGATCACCAGCGCCGGTCGCGCGGTCGACCCGGCGTGCCCGACGCCCTTGCCGAGCGACGCGACGTCGTGCCAGGGCAGGGCGACGACGACGTGCCCGGCTCGCCAGAGCTCGACGCCGTCCGCCGACCACGCGAGCGTGAGGCGCGTTCCACCCGTCGGTGCGACTCCGCGCTCCCACAGCCCCTCACGGACGAGCTGAGCGCCGAGCCCGGCGTCGGCCCAGACCTCGTGCAGGCGCCAACCGGGCCGCTGGGCGGCGACGGCCTCATGCCGCGCCTGCGACCGGCGCACCCCGAGCGCGAAGACGGCCGCCCCGATCGCCAGGATCCCGACGACGCCGGCGAGCACGACGGGGAGCCCAGTTCGGTCCTCGTCCAGGAGGCGCACCCAGGTGAGGATCACGAGCACCAGCACCCCGGTGATCGCCAGGACCTGGCCGAGCACGGCTCGTGGGTCGCGGCGGCGTCCGCCCGGGGTCATGCGTCCTGCCGCTCGCGCGGACCTTCGGCCGGTGCGACCGACGCGACGATCGTGTCGAAGAGGCCGAGCCAGGCATCGCGAGCCTCGACCAGCGGGCTGCTGAAGGTCAGGAGCAGGAGGCCGTGCCCGTCGTCGGGGTCCAGCCAGTAGTCGGCGACCAGCATCGAGAGGCGCTCGGCGCCCAGGTCTGCGGCTCCGCTGCGCCGGGTGACGCGGCGCAGCACCGGGCCGCGAGCTCCCTCGGCCAGGTCGATCGCCACGTCCGTGCCCTGGGCGGAGTCGCGCAGAACGCCCTCGAGCTCGGTGAGGCCGGTGCCGGTGAGGTCGGCGCCGGGGACGCGGTAGGCGGTCAGGGTCGCCGACAGGGGGAGGCCGTCCGCCTGCATGAGGGACACGGCCATGAGGCGACCGCCGGCCGCGGCGGCCTGCTCGGCGGCCTGGCCGAGCTCGCGGCGGATGTCCGCGCGCAGCGTCGCCTGGACGTCAGCCCGGCCGATCTGCTGCTCGACGAGGGCGGCGACGGATCGGGTGCGCGCGGCGTCGTCGCGCAGGTCGATGGTCCACCAGGACGCCGGCAGCAGGATGCCGAGCGAGTCGACCGTCGGTCGACGCGCCTCGGAGGTGGTCATGCCCCCGCTCCAGGGGGCGGCGGGAGCGCGGTGTACGTACGGACGTCCACGCCCTCGCCGCACCGGATCACGTAGGTCTCGGCGGCCTCGATCACGCACCGGGCCGTGGTCCCGTCGGGGAGCGTCAGCGGGCCCGGGTAGCCACCCTCGTCGCTGACCGGGATGGTCCCCAGGTCGGTGATGGTGACCCCGTACCACTGCTCGAGCTGGGGCTTGACCTCCTCGCGCACCGCATCGGCGCGGTCCACCCAGGCGTCGATGCGGTCGTACGCCGCGCGCTCGCCCGTCTTCATCAGCACGAACATCGCCCCGAGCGGCAGGACGATCAGCGCCGTCGTCACCACGAACGGGACGAGCAGCTTGCCCCCCGCCTGGGCGCGCCGAGGCGCCAGCAGGGCCTGTGCCAGGAACAGGATGACGCCGACGATCGCGACGACGCCCAGGCCGATCACCAGTGGCGTGTTCTGGTAGGTGTGCGGGATGGGACCGATGTCCGGGACGGGTACGCCCGAACCCGGGGCCAGCGGCGAGCGGATCACCGGGGTCCCGGCTCGACGGTCAACGTCAGGGACGCCGCCATGGCCCGGCCCGCCTCACCCAGAGCGTCCAGGAGGTCGGACTGGGTGGTCACGAGGGCCAGCTGGAGCACGTTCGAGCTGCCCGGCGGGAAGATGCTGTACTGCACGTGCGTCTCGACCGGCACGGGCTCGGCCGACCGCGAGAAGAGTCCCCCGCGCCGCTCGGCCAGCACGGTGATCTCGACGAAGGCGGGACCTGCGTCGATGGTCACCGGCGCGACAGCCCGGTCGAAGACCTTCACCCCGCGCTGCGCCCGGTACGCCTGCGCCGTCGCGAGGTACGTGTCGTACTGCGCCTCGCTGCCGTCCGCGGTCGTGAGCAGCTCCAGGCGTGCCACGGCGGTCGACAACCCCGTCGAGCGGTCCGGGAACCACAGCCCGCCGACGACGACGGACTTCAGGCCGGCGCACGCCGCTTCCAGACCGAGCACGGCCTCCCGGACCCGCGCCTGCGCCTCGGGTCCGTCGGCTGCCTTCGACGCGGCCAGGTCCGCGAGCTCCTCGCCCTGGCCCAGCTCCCACACCTGCCAGCCGACGGGCGCGCCCATCGTGTAGGCAGTGACGATGCCGGTCATGGAACCTCTTTCGGTGGTGCGGCGTCCGCATGGCGGCGGGCCCCTCAGGAGGATGCCCGCGCACGCGGGTGGCTAGTTCAGGTGCAGGATCTGCGCCGACGAGGGGTCGCCGAGCCCGGTCACCCAGTCGAACACCCCATAGGCATTCTGTCCGGCGTCGGCGCCCGTCACGGCACCGGTGACACCGAAGGTGATGTTCGCGGCGTTGACCGCCGTCGCGTACCGGGTCGACGCCGTCGACAGCGCCGGGGTCACGCCGGTGAGCGTGCTGAGGGCCGTCGCAGCCTCCGGGTGGCCGAGGATGGCGGAGACGGTCGCCGGGACGCCCTGCGCGCCGCCGACGGAGGCGCGCCCCAGGGCGATCGCCTCGGGCAGGTCCAGGCCGCGCAGGGCCGCGAGGTCCTGCACCACCCCGCGCACGATGGCCGACGGCTTGGCCAGGGCCAGCAGCCCCGGCAGCTCACGCAGGGTGGTGACGGTGCGGGTGCCGCCGGCGAGACCTCGTGCGGTGATGCGCGTGAGGCCACCGATCGTCGGCCCGGTCATCTCCCCGATGGCGGTCGCCGCGTTGTGCGCCCCGGACAGACCCTGGGCCAGTCGCTGCGCGGGAGAGAGCGCCGCGGCGGAACCGGCCGCCAGGCGCGCCGTGCCCTGAGCCCCCTCCGCTCCGGCCCGCAGACCCGCCCCCGCCACCCTGCCGGCCCCGAAGGTGACCAGGGACAGGACGTCGAGCCCGACCTTGAGCCAGCTGCCCTCGCCGGCGATGAGCAGCACGATGTCCGCGACGAGCGCGACGGCCGTGGCGATGAGGGCGATCGCGGCAAGCGCCTCGCCGAGGATCGGCACCCAGGCCAGGAACAGGGCTGCGACCCCGGCGACCATCGCGATGAACCCGGCGATGTCGGAGATCGCGTGGAAGACCTTCGAGCCCCAGTTGTCCCACCAGCCGTCGTTGAGCCCGTCGGCCGACGTCGCGTGGTGGATGGCGTCGACGGCGTTCTGGGCGGCGCGGTCGCGGAGGGACACTGCGTCCTCCAGGTCCGCGCGGGCGCGGGCGAGCGCTGCGTCGCCCTGCCGGACCGCGCGTCGGGCGTTGTCCAGCGCAGCCTGCGCCGCGGCCTGGTCCTCAGGGGCCGCGTCCTCGAGCTCGCCCGAGGCCCGGCGCACGTCGCCCGTGGCGGAGTCGATGGCCGCCTGCGCGGACTGAGCCGCGTGGAGCGCGGCCAGCGAGTCGGCCTGGGCCTGGGCGAGGTGGGCCGCGTAGGTGACGAGAGCCTCGCCGACGGCCGCGTACCGGTCCTTGGCCGTCCCGACCTGCTCGGCCACCTCTGACGCGTTCGTGCGGATCGCGTCGACGGCCTTGGACGTGGTGCCGTTCACCTCGGCGATCCGGGCGAGGTTGTAGGCGGTCGTCTCGATCGTCGCGGCGACGCTCGCGTACCGCTCTCCCGCCACGCGCACCTCACCCGGGTCACCGGGGACGGGGTCGCTCGCGGCGAGGGGGTACCAGGAGTAGGGGCGGGTCACTGCTCGCCCCGCAGGGCCGCGGCGAACTGGCTGTCGAGGTCCTCGAAGTTCTCGCCGATGCCGGTGCAGGCCTGCGCGAGGCTCGCGATCGCGTCGACCATCTTCGCCCGTTTGTCGTCCCAGCCGGTGGCGAAGTCGTGCACGGCGTGCGCGAGGCCGTCGTGGCCGATCGCGCCGGCGATGCTGTCGCTGTTGGCGTTCGCGTCGTCGAACTCCTGCGCGATGCTGCGCAGGGCCTCGCCCGTGGACCGCAGCGTGGCGGTGTCCATCACCAGGTCAGACATTCAGTTCCCTCCCCCTGCAGACGCGTGGTGCTCGCGACCGGCCTGCGCCGGCGGCGAGCACCACGCACCGGGTGTCAGCCGCGCAGGCCGGATGCCAGCTGCGTGTCCGCGTCCTCGAGGGTCGTCGCTGCCGAGCGCAGGTACTCGCCGAGGTTCGTCAGGGCGGAGACGGTGTCCGTCGCCCCCTGCGTGAACTGGCGGTAGGACTCACCGAAGGCGACGGACGCCTGGTCGGTGACGAAGCCGGAGGAGATGAGCGACTCGATGAACGCCTTGAGCTCGTTCAGCTTGGTCGTGATCTCGTCCTGGCCGTTGGTCAGCCGCGTCGCCGCGTCGCGCATCTCCTGGTAGGAGACGTTCAGGTTCGCCATCTTGTCCTCCGTGTGTCGTGTCCGGGCCCCCGCAAGGGACGCGCCATCGTGCGGACGTGACGGCTGCCCGCCCGTCGCTCGGTCACCCTACCCATATCGGACACCGGTGTCGCCGGATGCACAGCGGGTGGATCGTCGCAGGTCAGAGCAGGTGTCGGTAGTTCAATCGGCAACCGGGACCTGGACCCGCAGCAGCCGCCCCGACTCGACGTACACGCCGCGTCCCGGTGGGAACTCGGCCCGCCCCATCCGGGGGAACGCCGTGCGGAAGAGGGCGTCGCCGTCGAGGTGGTCGGGCTGCAGGACGAGGCCGCGGCGACCGTTGCGGACCTCCGCGACCAGGGGCCAGGCCGAGCCCCACGTGCTCGTCTCGGACTCGGCCAGGACGAAGTGGTCGTTGCGTCGGGCGGCCTTGACCGCCTCCGTGAGCGGCTGCTCGGCCGGACCGCCGAGGAAGTCGGTGATCGACTCGATGACGAGCACGATCGGCTCACCGTCGGCGGGGGGCACGACGAGGTCGGCGACGAGTCGGCGGGCGAGCGCAGCGGTCTCCTCGGCGGTGACCGCGGCCTCCGTCCACAGCCCGGAGGCGTGCACGGGAGAGCGCCTGCTGCCGACGTAGTAGAGCCGACCCTGGGGCAGGAAGCGGCGCAGCGAGGCGCTCAGCGCGCCCAGGACCGTGGTTCGCCCGCTGCCGGGCAGACCCGCGAGCAGGAAGGTGCCGTGCGGCTCGAAGCCGCAGGGCTCGAGGGTCTCGTCGGCCACGCCCAGCACGGGCAGGCCGCCGACGGCCACGGGGAGGCCCGACAGCTCGACGAGGCTGGGCAGGCGACGGATCGGCGGCGCTGGGCGGACCCCCGCGGCGCGCATCCGGGCCGCGAGGCCCTCGATCTCACGGGCCTGCTCGGCGGGGCTCGTACGCCCGCCGGGCACTGCCACCTGGAGCTCGTCGGCCGAGCCGGCGAGGACGGCGCGCCCGGGCGAGGAGGAAGGGTTCAGCACGTCCTTGGGCACGTCGAGGACCCCGTAGGCGTTCTCGTCGGCCTGGCGCATGACCAGGCGACGCTGCACGCTCCCGGCGAGCGAGGACGGCAGCGCGCCCGGACGCTCGGCCGACATGACCACGTGCACGCCGAGGGGACGCCCCTCCGCGACCACCCGCTGGAAGGCCGACCAGACGGCTGCCCGGCCGGGCTGGGTCTCGTAGCCGTCGCGGAACGCGCTCAGGCCGTCGACCAGGAGCAGGATCCGCGGCTCGTCGGGCCGGCAGGTCAGGGCGCGGTACTCGCCGATGGTGCCGGCGCGCGCCTTGGCGTAGCGGGCGGCCCTGTCGTCGCACGCGTCGCGCAGCCAGCGGACCAGGCGACTGACCCGCTCGGCGTCCGAGCCGTCGATCACCGAGCCGACGTGCGGCAGCGGCTCGAGCATGGCCAGGCCACCCGAGCCGAAGTCCAGCCCGTAGACGTGCAGCGGCCCGCCCGCGTCGGCTCCCCCGGCCATGCCCGCGCCGACGCCCAGCGCGCGCAGCGTGGTGGACTTGCCAGACCCGCTCGTCCCGTAGACGACCATGCAGCCGTCGCGGTCCGGCCGGTAGTGCAACGTGCGCTGCTCCTGGTGGGCGGGCAGGTCCACGACGCCCAGCACGAGGCGGGCGTCGCTCTGGCTGCCGAGGTCGGACAGGTCGACCACGGGGGCGAGCTCGGGCAGCCACGGCTTGCGCGGCTCGGGCACGCCGAGCGAGGTCGCGGCCGCCTGGATGGTGCGCACGGCGCGGGCGATGTCCGTCGGTCCGGTCTCGTGCGGTGCCTCGTCCTGCCCGGGCGCTGCGGGGACGTCCCACTGCTCACCGGGCCCGAACACGAGGGTCTCGATCCCGATCGCGGCCTTCGGCGGTGCGCTCGTCGACCGGCCGCCGGCATAGCCGGTCTGGAACAGGGCGATGCGGCCCGGACCTGTGCGGACGGCTCCGCGGCCGGGCACACCGGGGTCGAACCCGGCTGCCACCGGCGAGCCGAGGACGTCGGTGGAGTCGTGCTCGTCGGCCATGCGCAGGGCCACCCGCAGGTTGGTGTTGGCGCGCAGGTTGTCCTTGATGACGCCCGCCGGACGCTGCGTGGCGAGGATCAGGTGCAGGCCCAGGGACCTGCCGCGCTGGGCCACGTCGACCACGCCGTCGACGAACTCGGGCACCTCCGAGACCAGGGCGGCGAACTCGTCGACCACGATCACCAGGGCCGGCGGGGTCTCCGGGTCACCGGCACGCTCCATCGCGAGCAGGTCCTTGGCCTTCTTGCGGTTGAGCAGG
>DASXVR010000352.1:0-13174 GCA_036504175.1 Actinotalea sp.
CACGTGGACGCGGCGACCGGGACGGCCTTCGTCGACGTGGTCGCCGACCGCGCGGAGCAGAAGGGCACCGGCCGCTGGACGGTCCAGAACGCGCTCGACCTCGGGGTGCCGATCACCGGCATCGCCGAGGCGACCTTCGCCCGCGCGCTCTCCGGCTCGGTCCCGCAGCGCGAGGCCGCCCGCGGCGTCCTGCAGGCGCACACCTCCTCGCTCGAGATCACCGACCGCGACGCGTTCGTCGAGGACGTCCGCCTGGCGTTGTACGCCTCGAAGGTGGTGGCGTACTCGCAAGGGTTCGACCAGATCGCCGCCGCCAGCGCCCAGTTCGGCTGGGACGTGGACAGGGGTGCGATGGCGCGCATCTGGCGGGCTGGCTGCATCATCCGGGCGCGGTTCCTCAACCGCATCACCGAGGCCTACGAACGCACCACCGACCTCCCGCTGCTCCTCGCCGACGAGTACTTCGTCGAGGCCGTCGGGCACGGTGTCGCGGCCTGGCGTCGCATCGTCGGGCAGGCGGCGGCGGCCGGCGTCCCGACACCGGCGTTCTCGTCCTCGCTCGCCTACTACGACGGGGTCCGCGCCGAGCGCCTCCCGGCGAACCTCATCCAGGCGCAGCGTGACTTCTTCGGCGCGCACACCTACCAGAGGACGGATCGCGAGGGCACGTTCCACACGCAGTGGACGACCGACCGCACCGAGACCCCGGCGTGAGCGCCCCGGCAGTCCGCCGCAAGCCCGGCACGTCCCCGGGCGGGGTGCGCTTCCAGCCGGTGATCCTCGGGGCCGACATCGGGGTCTACGCGCTGGCCCGCTCGTTCCACGAGCAGTACGGCGTGCGCTCGGTCGTGGTGAGCCTGACGGTCACGGGCCCGGTCGCGGACTCGACCATCATCGAGAACGTCGTCCTGGGTCCGGACGCCACGCCCGAGCAGATGATCGAGGCGCTCGGCCGCGTGGCCGAGGACTCCGACGGCAGCGAGCTGCTTCTGCTGGCGAACACCGACTGGCTGGTCCGCTTCCTGGTGCGCAACAGGGACGTGCTCGAGCAGTGGTACACGGTTCCGTTCCTGGACGGCGACCTGCTCGACCGCCTGGCCGACAAGGCGCGGTTCGCCGAGCTCTGCGTCGAGCTCGGCATCAGCACGCCCACCACGGTGGTCCAGGACTTCTCCCAGGCCGACGACGCCTCGTGGCGGCCGACGCCTGTGGAGCTGGCCTTCCCCGTGATCGCGAAGGCGGCCAACAGCGCCGACTACGAGCGGCTCAGCTTCGAGGGGAAGAAGAAGGTCTACCAGGTCGACGACGAGGCGGGCCTCCTCGAGCTGTACGCGACGCTCGTGCGCGTCGGCTTCCGCGGGCGGTTCGTGGTCCAGGAGATGATCCCGGGCGACGACACCCAGATGCGCAGCATCACCTGCTACGTGGACACGCACGGACGGGTGACCCTGTCCTGCTGCGCTCATGTGCTGCTCGAGGAGCACACGCCGAGCGGGCTGGGGAACCCCGCAGCCATGATCACCGGGCGCTGGGACACCATGCTCGAGCAGGCCACCCGCCTGCTGACGAGCTCGGGCTACGTCGGCTTCGCGAACTTCGACGTCAAGGTCGACCCGCGCGACGGCGCAGCGCAGTTCTTCGAGGTCAACCCCCGGATCGGGCGCAACAACTACTACGTGACGGCCGCCGGGGCCAACCCCGTCCGGTTCCTCGTGGAGGACCGGGTCGACGGGGCGTTGGTCGAGCCGGTGGTCGTCGAGCGCGAGGTCCTGTACTCGATCCTGCCGCACCGTCTGCTGCGGCGGTACGTGCTCGAGCCGGCCCTGCGGGCCCGGGTCGACGACCTGGTGCGCCGTGGCGCCACCGCGCACCCGCTGCGCTACCGGGCCGAGACCCGGTGGCGGCGCCGGTTGTACGTCCTCGTCGCGGCGCTCAACCAGGTCCGCAAGTTCCGCAGGTACTACCCCGAGGTGACGGGCACAGGTTTGTGAGCAGCACTGGCCGGTGACCGGTACCGGCCTGTTACCGGCGGACGATGCCGCGCTCAGCCGAGCTGGCTCGTCCCGCTGTAGAGGTGCAGCACCGGCACCTGGAGGACCTCACGGGCCCGGGAGGCCCAGTCGGTGTGGAAGGTGTCCTCGAGGGCGTGAGGCACCGTCACGACGACGACCTCGCGCACCGCACCGTCGGCCACCGCCGTGCGGAGGGCGGGGAGGGGGTCGTCGGACACCACTGCCCCGTCGGCCGTGGCACCGGTGGAGCGGAACGCGGCGAGACCAGCGGCCAGGGACTCCTCGGCGGTCTGGTGCGCGCGCACCGGACGGGGCTCGCGGCGCAGCGCTGCGTCGAGCGCCTCGCGCAGCTCACCGAGGCTCAGGTGGTCCACGATCGAGACCAGCATGTTGTGCTCGGTGTCGGCCGGGACGAGCACGCGGTAGTCGACGGCGTCCTGCGCGTGCAGGGCCAGGATGTGCTCGACGTCTGCGGCCGTCAGGGTGTCCTCGGTCAGGACCAGGATGATCTCGTTCACGGGCCGAGCCTACTGGTGCTCGACGAGCCATCGGCCGAGGAGCACACCCTCGCAGTGCAGCAGGTGCGCCAGCCCGAGCCGTGCGGGGGGCGACAGCCAGCCGATCCCTGCCACCGGCCGCGGAGCAGGGCCGCCCACCAGCTGGGGACTGGTCGTCAGGCAGAGCTCGTCCACGAGGCCGGCCGCCAGCAGCGTCCCCAGGAGACTCGGGCCGCCCTCGGTCAGGATCGCCGGCAGGCCCGCCGCGACGAGCGTGGTGCGGACCCGCGCGAGGTCCACGGTGCCCGGGTGGACGTGCAGGTGGTCCGATGGCAGCTCGGCGCGCAGCCGCGCGACGCCGGGTGCGTCGTCGGTGGTGAAGACCCAGGGCGGTGACCCGCCCCGGAGCACCTCGGTCGGGACGTCCCCGCGGGCCGAGACGATGGCCAGCGCCGGTGCCGCGGACCGGCCGCGGGCGAGGCGGGCGGAGCGCAGCGGCTCGGCGATCTCAGGCGCTCGGTAGCCCTCCGCACGCACCGTGCCGGCGCCGACGAGGACCACGTCGGCCAGGGCGCGCAGCGTGGTGAAGACGCGCAGGTCCGCCGGACCGTTGATCGAGCCCGAGCGCTCGTCGGCACCCGTGGCGGCGCCGTCCACCGAGCTGACCATGTTGGCGCGGACCCAGCCGCCCGCTGCCCGCGGCGGGTAGGCGTACAGCTCCTGCAGGAGGGCCTCGGCAGGGTCGTCGCCGATCGTGGTCGGCGGGGACGCGGGACTGCCGGGCGGTGCGAGCAGGACGTCCAGTGAGGTCACCCGTCGACGCTAGCCTCGCCGACCGGGCTCTTCCACCCGGGTGGCTGCCGGTCTTGCCGGTAGGTCTGCTGCTCTTGCCGGTCGGTCTGCCGGCCTTGCCCATGCCCGGCCCCCCGCTGGGGCGCTGTCGTCGGCGAGCACCTAGGCTGACGCCTCGTGAGCGAGCCCGTGCACCTGACGTCGCGTACGCCGCAGGTCGCCGCCGACCACCTGCTCGCCTCCTTCGTCCCGCCGCGGCACTTCGCCGACGCCACGTTCGCGACCTACCTGCCCGATCCCGCGCACCCGAGCCAGGGCCTGGCGTCGGCGAGGCTGCAGGAGGTCGCCGCTGCGGTGGGCGCTCCCACGCCCGGCTGGTGGGACCGTCTGACCCGCAGGGGAGAGCCGGCGCACCCGGCCGTGTACCTGGACGGCGGTTTCGGTGTGGGCAAGACCCACCTGCTGGCGGCCCTGGCGCACGCCGTCGGGCCGGAGCACTCCGCCTACGGCACCTTCGTGGAGTACACCCACCTCGTCGGCGCCCTCGGCTTCGCGCCCACCGTGCGAGCCCTGTCGACCCGTCGCCTCGTGGCCATCGACGAGTTCGAGCTCGACGACCCCGGCGACACGGTGCTGATGTCGCGGCTGCTGCGCGAGCTCACCGACGCCGGTGTGGCCCTGGCGGCGACCTCCAACACGCTGCCGGAGTCGCTCGGCGAGGGCCGCTTCGCCGCGGAGGACTTCCTGCGGGAGATCCAGGCCCTGGCCCGGCGGTTCGAGGTGCTGCGCATCGACGGACCCGACTACCGCCACCGCGCCGCACCGGTCGTCGAGGAGGGCCTGCCTGATGAGGAGGTGCTCGGAGGAGCCGCGGCCGTTCCCGGGGCCAGCTGTGACACCTTCCCCGAGCTTCTCGCCCACCTGCGGACGGTGCATCCGAGCCGCTACGGGGCCCTGCTCGACGGAGTCAGCGCCGTGGGGCTCACCGGGGTGGTCCCGGTCCACGACCAGGCCGCCGCCCTGCGCCTCGTCGTGCTCGTCGACCGCCTCTACGACCTGGACGTGCCGGTGCTCCTGGGAGGCACCGGCACAGCCGGTCTCTTCAGCGACGCCATGCTCCACGGCGGCTACCGCAAGAAGTACCTGCGGGCGCTGTCCCGGCTCGGGGCGCTCGCGGCACGAGGTCAGGCTCTCGTCGCAGCCGCCTGACCCGGCTTCATCGCCCTCATCGCCGCCTTGCTCTCGTCGAGACGGCGCAGCTCGGTCGGGATGTCGAAGTCGGCAGCCGGCCAGTCCAGGTGCAGCCCTTCCAGGGCCCCGATCAGCAGCTCGGTGACGGCCAGGCGGGCGTACCACTTGTGGTCGCCCGGGATCACGTGCCAGGGCGCGGCGGTCGTGGAGGTGCGGTCGAGGACGGCCTGGTAGGCCTCCTGGTACAGCGGCCACCGCTCGCGTGCCTCGATGTCGCCGGGGTTGTACTTCCAGTGCTTGTCGGGCCGCTCGATGCGCTCGCGGAGGCGTTCGGCCTGCTCGTCGAGGGAGACGACCAGCGCGACCTTCACCACCGGGGTCCCGCCGTCCACGATCTTCTGCTCGAACGCGTTGATCTCGTCGTAGCGGGGTTCCCAGACGGCACGGGGCACGAGCTCCTCCACGCGGACGACGAGCACGTCCTCGTAGTGCGAGCGGTCGAAGACCCCGATCAGGCCGGGAGCCGGCAGTGCCTTGCGGATGCGCCAGAGGTAGTTGTGCGCGCGCTCCACCTCGGTGGGGACGCCGAACGACCGGAGCGCGACGCCCTGCGGGTCCACCAGGCCGAGCACGTGCCGCACGATGCCGCCCTTGCCCGCCGTGTCCATGCCCTGCAGCACGAGCAGCACCGACGCGGTCCCGCCGCTGCGCCCCTGGGCGAACAGCCGCTCCTGCAGGTCCGTCAGCACGCCTCCCCGCTTGGCCAGGTACCTCTCGGCATCCGCCTTGCTGCCCGACCAGCCGGGCGTCGAGCCCCGGTCGAACGCGGACAGGTCGAAGCCCGGCGGGATGCGCAGGGCGTCCTGCGGGGAGGTGGTCCAGTGCTTCTTGCCCACGGTGCTCCTTCGGACGACGGTGGCGGCGGGCGCGGGGACGGCCTGCCCGGGGCGAGCTGTGGCCGCCTCGCCTCGGGCGCCGGTGACCACACCTGATCCTGGTGCAGACGGGAGCGCGCGGCGAGCCCTGCGGGTTCGGGTGCCCCCGTCAGGGGAGCGCGACGACCGCGACGGAGCGTCCGGGAAGGGACAGCCGCGTCCCGTCCAGGGTCGTCTCGTCCCAGGCGGCCAGGACCCGTGCTGGGCTGTCGCCGCCCGCAGCGACATCCTGGGTGAGGGCGGTCGCGGACCGGTTGACGGCGATCCGGATCGTACCCCGCGAGACGGTGATCCAGGCGCCGTCGTGCGCTGCGGCAACGGACGTCGCAGAGCGGTCGCCGGAGGCGAGGTCCGGCTGGGTGCGGCGCAGGGCGATGAGCGTGCGGTACCAGGCGACCATGCGTCGATGGTCGCCGGTGGAGGGTTCGCTCCAGTCGAGGCGGCTCGCTGCGACCGTGGACAGCGCCTGAGGGTCCGGCACCTCGACGGGCCGCCCGTACAGCTCGACCCAGCCGTGCCCGGTGAACTCGCGGACGCGGCCCTCCCGGATGGCCTCCGCCAGCTCGGGTTCGGAGTGGTCGGCGAAGTACTGCCAGGGCGTGCTCGCCGCCCACTCCTCGCCCATGAAGATCATCGGGGTGAAGGGCGAGGTGAGGATGAGGGCGGCGGCCGCAGCCAGGGTGCCCCTGTCCAGCGTCTGCGACGGCCTGTCGCCGAGCGCCCGGTTGCCGACCTGGTCGTGGTCGGAGGCGAAGGCCACGAACCGGTGCCCGTCGACCTCCGGCGGGACGGGCCGGCCCCAGAGCGAGCCACGGAACGTCGACCACGTCCCGTCGTGGACGAAGGGACTGGTCAGCGCCTTGGCGAGGGCGTCAGTCCCGGCGAAGTCGGCGTAGTAGCCGTGCGTCTCCCCGGTGAGGGCGGCGTGCACGGCATGGTGGACGTCGTCGGCCCACTGGGCCGTCATGCCGAGGCCGCCCTGCTCGGTCGGGGTCACCATCGCTGCGTCGTTGAGGTCCGACTCGGCGACCAGCGACAGGGGGCGGCCGACGTCCGCGGAGAGGTCGCGGACGGCGTCCGACAGCTCGGCGAGCAGATGCCGGGGTGAGTCGTCGGCGAGCGCGTGGACCGCGTCGAGGCGCAGGGCGTCGACGTGGAAGTCGCGCAGCCACCGCAGCGCGCTGTCGACGATGAATGCCCGCACCTCGGCCGAGTCGTCGCCGTCCAGGTTGACGGCGTCGCCCCAGGGCGTGTGATGCCGCCCGGTGAAGTACGGCCCGAACTGGGCGAGGTAGTTGCCGGAAGGCCCGAGGTGGTTGTGGACCACGTCCAGGCAGACCGCCAGACCCCGCGCGTGGGCGGCGTCCACGAAGCGCTGGAGCGCAGCCGGGCCGCCGTACGGCTCGTGCACCGCGTACAGCGCCACGCCGTCGTACCCCCAGCCGTGGACGCCGGGGAAGGCGGCGACGGGCATGAGCTCGACGACGTCGACCCCGAGGTCCGTGAGGTGGTCGAGGCGCTCGCAGGCGGAGTCGAGGGTCCCGCGCTCGGTGAACGTGCCGACGTGGAGCTCGTAGATGACAGCTCCGCGGACGTCACGCCCGGGCCAGGAGGCGTCCGACCAGGTGTGGAGCCCGGTGTCGAACGTGCGGCTGGGACCGTGCACCCCGTGCGGCTGCCAGGGGCTGCGCGGGTCCGGGCGCGGGTCGCCGCCGTCCACGGCGAAGGCATAGTCGGTCCCGGCGGCCAGGGCCACGGGCGACTCCCACCACCCGCCGGCGCCCGGGACGAGCGCGACGACCTCGGTCAGGTGGCCGTCGTCGCCGTGATGGAGATCGACCTGCGACGCGCTCGGCGCCCAGACCCTGGGAGACGTGCCGGGGCCGGTCGGGGTGCTCGTCACGCCTCAAGCCTGCCCGGAGGGCAGGAGGAGGGCCACCGGGAGGGAGGACAGGAGGTCGGCGAGGCGGACGATGCCACCGGGGACCTCGCGGCCCGTGAGCACGTCGCGCCACCGGCCCTCGGGCAGCGCAACCGTGTGGTCGCCCCAGCCTCCGAGGCGCTCGAGGGCGAGGGCCAGGCGGGTGACCACGGTCACTGCGACGGGCTCGCCCGCGGCCGTCCGAAGGAAGGCGAAGGCGTTCCCGGAGGAGCTCGGGACGGGCGCGTACCCGGCCTCGGGACCGACGAAGGCGTCGGGCCGGTCCCGGCGCGCCCGCAGGGCCCGGGAGGTGACCAGGAGCTTCTCGTCGTCGAGGGTTCGCGGGACCTCACCCTGGTCGAGCCGGCCGAGGGTGGCGGCCAGGGCGCCGAACGGGACAGGTCGCCGGTTGTCGGGGTCCACCAGCGCGAGGGCTGTCGCCTCCGTGCCCTGGTAGACGTCGGCGACGCCGGGGACCGTGAGCTGGACGAGCTTGGTGCCCAGGGTCGCAGCGCGGACGCCCGGAGCGGTGCGGCGGACCCAGCCATCGAAGGCCTCCGCGACCTCCGGCGACTCCAGGGCGTACCGGGCGAGCCCGAGCACCGCCGCCTCGTACGCCTCGTCCACGGCGGTCCAGGCCGTCTGCGACTTCGCCTCGCGCATCGCCTTGGTCAGGTACTGGGTGACCCGGTCGACCTCGATCGGGCCGGCCGCCGTCCACGTGCCGGCGAGGGTCTGCCACAGGATGTTCTCGGTGCGGCCGTCGACCAGCGGGGGCCGGTGGTCCGCGGTGAGACCGCGCAGGACGTCCACGAGCTGGGACCACTCCAGCGGCAGCTCGGACAGCACGCCGATCCGGGAGCGGACGTCCTCGCTGCGCTTCGTGTCGTGCGTCGAGAGCCCGGTCATGGCGACCGGCGCGTGCTGCTGGGCCCGGCTGGCCCACGCGTGCAGCTCCTCGGTGCTGATGGCGAAGCGCTCGGGTGCACCGCCGACCTCGCACAGGCTGATCAGGTGGCTCCAGCGGTAGAAGGCGGTGTCCTCGACGCCCTTGGCCATGACCGCCCCGCAGGTCTGCTGGAAGCGCACGACGAGCTCGTCGCGGCGGACCGCCCGCTGACGTCCGGCCGAGCCGACCTCACGGCCGAGCAGCAGCTCGGCCAGCACGTCGAGGGTCTCGCCGCGGTCCTCGGTGACCTGCTGCCGGGCCGCCTCCACGCAGACGGCGAACGCAGCGGCGACGTCCGGATGCACCGGCTGACCTGGGCGGACGTAGTAGCGATACCTGTCGGCCGCGACGAGCAGCTCGACCAGGCAGTCCCTCAGCGAACGCCAGGTGTGGTCGCGCAGGCGCGTGTCCTCCCGGCAGATCTCGGCTGCCAGGTCGGTCAGGCGGTGGACCTCGGCGTAGAGCGACTCGGCGACGATCTCGCGCTTGGCCTCGTCGACCAGGCGCGGGAGCGTGTCGGTGGTGTCCCCGGCGACCCGGCGCATCACGGCGCCGAGCTCTGCCGCCCCACCGGGATCGACGAACGCACCCTGGATGCGCCAGAGGGCGTCGTAGCCGGTGGTGCCGGCCGTCGACCAGTCCTCGGGAAGCTCTTCGGTCGCGCCGAGGATCTTCTCCACGACCACCCAGGCGTCGTCGGTGGCCGCGGCGAGGCGCTCGAGGTAGCCGTGCGGGTCGGCGAGCCCGTCCGGGTGGTCGATCCGCAGACCGTCCACCGTGCCGTCCCGGACCAGCCCGGTGATCACGCGGTGCGTGGCGTCGAACACCTCGTCGTCCTCGACGCGGATGGCTGCGAGCGTCCCCACGTCGAAGAACCGGCGGTAGTTGAGCTCCTCGTCGGCGACCTTCCAGTACGCCAGCCGGTAGTGCTGGCGATCGACGAGCTCGGCCATGGGCAGCGACTCGGTGCCGGCACGGACCGGGAAGACGTGGTCGAAGTAGCGCAGCACGAGCTGGGGCTCGTCGCCGTCGCCGGGCACCACCGTCTCCTCGAGGGAGAGCTCGCCGGCTGCCAGGACGGCACCGATGCGCCGGCCGAGGACCGGCATGAGCAGCACGCCGTCGGCCGACCAGTCAACGTCGAACCAGGACCGGTAGGGGGAGTCCGGGCCCAGGGAGAGCACCGACCACAGCGCACGGTTGAGCCAGACAGGGGTCGGCACCGCCATGTGGTTCGGGACGATGTCCACCACCAGGCCGAGGCCGGCCGCGCGGGCCTCGGCGGCGAGGCGGTCGAGCGCCGGCCGGCCACCGAGCACCTCGGCGATCTCGTCATGGCTGACCACGTCGTACCCGTGCGTCGAACCGGGTGCGGCGGTCAGCAAGGGGGACAGGTACAGGTGCGTGACCCCGAGGCCTGCCAGGTACGGCACCTGCGCGCGGGCGTCGTCCAGCGTGAAGCCCGCCCCGAGCTGGAGGCGGTAGGTCGAGACGGGGACGGCTCTCCCCTCGGGAGGTCGACGGCGGGCGGGTCCTTGGCGGTGCTCGACGCTCACTCGCGCCTCAGCCCGTCAGACCGACGGTGCGGGTCAGGACCAGGGTGCTGCGCCCGGACACCTCGACGGTCGACGTGGCCTTCACCTCGGCACCGGGCGCGAGGTTGTGGTCGGTGTCGATGACGCAGGTCCACACGCTGCCGAACTCGGCCGTCGGGATGGTGAAGGTCAGGGTCTCCGGTGCGGCGTTCCAGATGACCAGGAAGCTGTCGTCGGTGACGCGCTCGCCCCGCTCGTCCGGCTCGGCGATCGCCTCGCCGTTGAGGAAGACCATCACCGCGCGCGCGAAGCCCTGGTGCCAGTCGGCGTCCGCCATGTGCTCCCCGGTGGGGGTGAACCAGGCGATGTCGCCGAGGTCCGACTCGCCGCCGTGCTCTGCGCTGCCGTGGAAGAAGCGCCTGCGGCGCAGCACCGGGTGGCTCCGTCGCAGCTGGACGAGGCTCTGGGTGAAGGCGAGGTGCCGCGTCTCCGCGTCGTCGAGGTCCCAGTCGAGCCAGGTGACCTCGTTGTCCTGGCAGTAGCCGTTGTTGTTGCCCTGCTGGCTGCGCCCGACCTCGTCGCCGTGGGAGATCATCGGCACGCCCTGGGACAGCAGCAGCGTCGTGAGGAAGTTCCGCTGCTGGCGCCATCTCAGGTTGACGATCTTCGGGTCGTCGCTCGGGCCCTCGACGCCACAGTTCCACGACCTGTTGTGGCTCTCGCCGTCGTGGTTGCCCTCACCGTTGGCCTCGTTGTGCTTGTCGTTGTACGAGACGAGGTCGGCGAGGGTGAACCCGTCATGGGCGGTGACGAAGTTGACCGAGGCGATGGGCTTGCGGCCGGTGTACTCGTACAGGTCAGAGGAGCCGGTCAGGCGGCTCGCGAACTCGGCGAGCGTGGACGGCTCGCCGCGCCAGAAGTCGCGGACGGTGTCGCGGTACTTGCCGTTCCACTCGCTCCACAGGGGCGGGAAGCCGCCCACCTGGTAGCCGCCGTCACCGACGTCCCACGGCTCGGCGATGAGCTTGACCTGGCTGATGACCGGGTCCTGCTGGACGAGGTCGAAGAAGGCCGACAGCCTGTCCACCTCGTGGAACTGACGCGCCAGGGTCGAGGCGAGGTCGAAGCGGAAACCGTCGACGTGCATGTCGTTGACCCAGTACCGCAGCGAGTCCATGAGCAGCTGCAGCACGTGCGGGTGCCGCATGAGCAGGGAGTTCCCGGTGCCCGTGGTGTCGTAGTAGTGGGCGGGGTCCTCGTCGACGAGGCGGTAGTACGCGGCGTTGTCGATCCCGCGGAAGGAAAGGGTGGGGCCCAGGTGGTTGCCCTCGGCGGTGTGGTTGTAGACGACGTCGAGGATGACCTCGATGTCCGCCTCGTGCAGGGCCTTCACCATCTGCTTGAACTCCTGGACCTGCTGGCCCGGGTTCGGCGTGGAGGCGTAGCCGTTGTGGGGTGCGAAGAAGCCGATGGTGTTGTAGCCCCAGTAGTTCGAGAGCCCCTTGGCGACCAGGGTGGGGTCGTTGACGAACTGGTGGACGGGCATGAGCTCGATGGCGGTGATGCCCAGGCCGGTGAGGTGCTCGATGATCGCCGGGTGCGCCATCCCGGCGTAGCTGCCCCGCAGCTCCTCGGGGACCCCGGGGTGCTGCTGCGTCAGGCCCTTGACGTGCGCCTCGTAGATCACGCTCTCGTGGTAGTCGCGCAGCGGCGGGCGGTCGTGACCCCAGTCGAAGTAGGGGTTGATCACCACCGACGTCATCGTGTGGCCGGCGGAGTCCGTGGTGCTGATGGTGTCCGGGTTGCCGAACTCGTAGGAGAAGAGGGACGCGTCCCCGTCGATCTGGCCGTCGATCGCCCGTGCGTAGGGGTCTAGCAGGAGCTTCGCGGGGTTGCAGCGGTGGCCCTTGCTCGGCTCGTACGGCCCGTGGACGCGGTAGCCGTACCGCTGACCCGGCTGCACCGACGGGAGGTAGGCGTGCCAGACGAACGCGTCCACCTCGGGCAGCTCGATCCGCTCTTCGGTGCCGTCGTCGGCGATCAGGCAGAGCTCGACGCGGTCGGCGACCTCGGAGAAGAGCGCGAAGTTCGTCCCGGTCCCGTCGAAGGTCGCGCCGAGGGGATAGGGCTTGCCTGGCCAGATCTGCATGCGCCCAAGAGTGCCAGCACTGGGGCGTCGCCGCGCCCCGGTCCCGGTCACCGGTGGACCCGCGGACGGGCCACCGGGACCGGGGACGCTCAGATGAACAGCAGCTGAGCACCTGCGGTGAGCTCGATGAAGTCGGTGGCGCTGATGATGCCCTCGACCTCCGAGTACAGGTCCGCCTCGGTGAGCTTGTTCATGTCGGCGCTCATGCGGCAGGCCCAGAGGTGGCCTCCCGCGCCGACGATCTGCTCGAGGAACTCGGGGATCTCCGGGACACCGAGGTCGGCGATCGCCTTCTTCATCTGACGGGTCGCCATGCCCGTCACCCCGGGCATCGGGGTCAGACCCATCGGCATGTGGGTGGCGGTGTTGCCGACGGGCGTGAACTTGAGGTCGGACATGCGCGAGGTCGTGATCATGTCCAGACCCCAGAAGGTGAAGAAGACGTGCGTCTCGACGCCCTCGCCGAGCGCCGCGTTGGCGAGGATCAGGCCGGGGTAGGCCATGTCGAGGTTGCCCTTGGAGCAGATGATGGCGAGAGTGCGGCCGGCTCCGTCGTCGTCGAACGACGGGATCAAGGGGGCGGGTGAAGTCGATGTGCTCATCGGTCTGTCCTCTCGGTCACACGCAGCCGCGGGGCTTGGGCAGCCCGGCGATGTAGGCCATCTTCTTGGCCGGCTTCTTGGGGAACAGGGCGAACTGCTCCTTGGTGGGCACCCCGCCGACCGCCTGCACGCGACGGGTCGTGGCGGTCTCGCCCTGGGTGGCGAAGTCCTCGCGCAGGAATCGGAGGACCTTCCAGTGCTCCTCGGTCAGGTCGATCCCGATCGCGGCCGCGAGGGCCTTGGCGAGGCCTTCGTCCCACTCGCTCGGGTCGGTGAGGAAGCCTTCGTCGTCGACGTGCACCTGGCGCCCGTCGATCTCGGTCACAGCCATCGTCAGTCCTTCTTCCGGTTTGCAGTGGTCGCGACGGCGTCGCGCACGATCGGCTCGGTGGGCTGCTTCTTGCCTGCCATCGACAGGTGGGCGGGCACCGGCAGGTGGCGACCGGGCAGCAGGAGGTGCCAGTAGATCCAGCGGAACGCGAGCTTGCCGAGATGGTTCAGGCGGCTCTCGCGCAGCAGGCGCAGCGGCCCGACGACCGGCAGCGGGTAGACACCCGGCAGCGGCTCGACGTCGTAGCTGAAGTCGATCAG
>DASXVR010000353.1:0-15420 GCA_036504175.1 Actinotalea sp.
CTGTCGGTGGTCGGGATCCAGGTCGTCGGCGGCCTTGTGTCGGGGTCGCTGGCGCTGCTCGCGGACGCCGGGCACATGCTCACCGACGCGACCGGCGTCGCGATCGCCCTCATCGCATCGTCTCTCGCGGCTCGTCCCGCGACGAACGCCCGCACGTACGGGCTGCAGCGTGCCGAGATCCTCGCCGCCCTGGGTAATGCGGTCCTGCTCGGCGTGCTCGCGGTGTGGGTCATCGTCGAGGCCGTGGGTCGGTGGAACCACCCACCGGAGGTCGCCAGCGGCCTGATGCTCGCCGTCGCGGTCGCCGGGGCGATCGCGAACCTGGTCAGCCTGCTGGTCCTGCGGGGCGCACGCGAGGACAGCCTCAACGTGCGCGGCGCCTACCTCGAGGTCCTGGGCGACCTGATCGGCTCCGTCGCCGTCGTCGTCGCCGCGATCGTCATCGCCACCACCGGCTACACCCGTGCGGACCCGATCGCGTCGGTGGGCATCGGCCTGTTCATCCTCCCGCGAGCTTGGTCGCTGCTGCGCGACGTGCTGGACGTGCTGCTCGAGGCGACGCCCGAAGGACTGGACCTGGCCACGGTGCGCCAGCACATCCGCGAGGTCCCCGGAGTGGTGGACGTGCACGACCTGCACGCCTGGACGATCACCAGCGGCGTGCCGGTCCTGTCCGCGCACGTCGTGGTCGACCAGGCGTGCATCGACGCCGGCCGCACGGGGCAGGTGCTCGATCAGCTGACCGCCTGCCTGGGCGAGCACTTCGACACCGAGCACTGCACGTTCCAGGTCGAGCCCGTCGGTCACGGAGCGCACGAGGCTCACCAACACCCCTGAGCAGGCTCGGGAGCACCCGGGTCGGACTCCTACGACCGGGCGCCGACGGCCTGCACACCGAGCTCGTCGAGAAGGGTGAGGACGCGTCCGCGGATCTGGTCGCGGATGACGCGCACGGGTTCGATGCCCTGGCCGGCGGGGTCGTCGAGCTTCCAGTCCTCGTAGCGCTTGCCGGGGAAGATCGGGCAGACGTCGCCGCAGCCCATCGTGATGACGACGTCGGAGGCCTGGACGGCTTCGGTCGTCAGGATCTTGGGTCGCTGGTCGCGGATGTCGATGCCGACCTCGAGCATGGCCTCGACGGCGGTGGGGTTGATCTGGTCGGCGGGCATGGACCCTGCTGACCGGACCTCGACCGCCCCACCCGAGAGGTGCGCGAGAAAGCCTGCGGCCATCTGGGAGCGGCCGGCGTTGTGCACGCAGACGAACAGGGCTGACGGCTGGGGCACGGTCTCGGTCATACGTTCTCCTTCGTCGACGTCTCGCCGATCGGCGAGGTCAGCTCGTGGGCGAGGACCCGGACGCGGGCCTCGAGGTCGTCGTAGATGGCCTGCACGCCTGCGGACGATGCCAGCGCCGGGTCGCCGACGGCCCAGTCCTCGTACCGCTTGCCCGGCAGCACGGGGCAGGTGTCCCCGCACCCCATGGTGATGACGACGTCCGCTGCGCGCAGGGCGTCATCGGTCAGGGGCTTGGGATAGGCCGGTTCGGCAAGCGACCCGCCGAGCAACCGGTCCAAGAAGGGCTGCACCGTGGCATGGACCTCGGCCGCCGGGACAGAGCCCGCCGAGCGCACCACCACTGAGGGGCCGGCGTGCTTGCGCAGCAGTGCGGCGGCCAGCTGGGAGCGCCCTGCGTTGGCCACGCACACGAACAGCACGTGCGGCGCACGAGGCCGGCCGGGCGCCTGGGCGTGCACGCGGTCTTCGAGGCGCTGCACCGCGAACCGCTCGGCCAGGACCGGCAGGTGCTGGGTGACGCGGGCCGTGCGTCCCAGGGCCGTGTAGGACTCGCGCACCACAGCGACCACAAGGTCCTGGTCCAGCTCGGTGAAGCGCGAGACGAGCCGTTCCGCCGTGTGCCGCAGGACGGCTTCCGTGTGCAGGGAGGCCGGCTCGTCGTCACCGTCGCGCACCCCCATCCTGTCCGGCCCCGTCGCCGGGGACGGCTCCGGGCGGCGGGCCGCAGCGGACAACCCGTCGAGAAGGTTGGCGGCTACACGGTCCATGCCTGGGGCGAGGGAGTAGTCGACCCACGTCCCGCGGCGCTCGGCGACCAGCACTCCCGCCTCACGCAAGGAACGCAGGTGGTGCGAGACGGTCGGGGCGGTGAGCTCGGTGATCGAGGCGATCTCCCCCGCCGGGACACGGCCCGACGGCGAGGTCGAGATGACCGACACGATCTGCAGACGGAGGGGGTCGGCCAGGGCGCGCAGCACGATGGCCATCGCCTCGGCGACGTCGCGCGGAAGGGCACGGTCGGCGAGGTCCAGCGCGGTGCTCGAGGCGTTCATGCCCCTCTCCCTGTCGTCGATGCTTCGACCAGTGTCTACTTAGATCACTGTCAAAGCAAGCCTCCCCGTCGGAAGAGAACGGAGAGACCCGGCCACCCGGTCAGCGCCAGAGCGTGGTCTTCCAGTCGACGATCTCGAGGGGCACGACCAGGACGGGCCGGTGCTGGTGATGGGTCAACCGGAACGCGACCGAGCCCTCCAGGAACTCGCGCATCCGCGAGCCCGCGTGCGGCGCGCGCGTCCCGATGACGAACCCGGAGGCGTCGACCGCACGCGCGAGGTGCGTCAGGGCGCGGTCGGGTCGGCCGGCGAGGTAGCGGAACACCCATGGCACCGGGCTGTCGGCCAGGACCGTGGAGAGGTGAGCGATGATGTGCCGCTCGTTCTCCTGCCAGTCGTCGTCCATGCCGTCGGGGTCGATGGGCGAGTGCCGCACGGTCCCGTCGGGGTGCTCCTCCGCGACGAATCGCGACCCGTCGACGTAGGCGCAGTAGAGCGCGCTCGCCCCGACCGCGCGTGCCCACATCTCCGCGGTGCGCGTGACCAGGTCCGGCTGGCCGGGCACGATGCCCATCACCATGGGGTGGCCGGCAGCCTCCACCATGCGGTCGGGAGCGGGCTGAGGGACCTCGTGGGTCACCATGATGAGCACCCTTCGACACGACGGGCCTCGACCCGTCCGGACGTCGTCGTCCTGCACAGCAGGCTAGCCATCCACGGGCCCCTGACGTCCGGACAGATCGACGACGAGGTCCTTGGTGCCCCTCCCCGGCCGAGGAGTGCTCGTGGGGCACCAGGTAGCTACCCGATCTGCTCGGTCCACTCCGGCCGCCAGACCGCGAGGACGACGAGCACCATCGCCAGCGGCGTCGAGCTGCCTGCGGCGCCAGCCACGACCGATCCAGCCGGAAGGGCCACGACTGGTCCTCGTTCGTCGCGAAGTACAACAGGTGCACCAAGCCGTGCGCGACGAGCAGCACGCCCACGACGATCTTCACGAGGTTCTGCACCCCAAGACCTCCCCACGGTCGAGACGACCCGACGCCGCCCGTCGAGCCGAGACCACCAGGGCGCACGCTCGCCCGCTTGTTCTTCCACCCGTCAGAGGCGCGTGAAGCCCGTCGAGGGTCGGACGTCCCGCGGCGGTGTCGGACGGCGGGTGCAGCTGGCCGGTCGGACGGTGATGTCCCAGGTCGCAGCGCTGCCAGCGTCTCCGGACGACCGCTCAGGCCGGGTCCGCACCGGCAGTCGCGGAACCGGCGTCGTCCTTCGTGATCACGTGGCCGTTCAGCGTGGCCGGCAGCGGCGCGACGCCCGGGCCCCCGTCGGCCAGCCATCGGCGCAGCTCACCAGTCGCCTCGTCGCCGGCCAGGCGCTCGAACCAGACCGGCCGGGCGGCGGCGGCTCGTCGCGCTGCGGGGGCGGGACGGACCACGACGACGTCACCGCGCTCGCACTCGTCGAGGCACTCGGCGAACGTGAGGTGGGCGATGCCGTCGGCGGCCAGTCGCTCGAGCCGGGTGCGCTGACCGCCAGCGAGCGGGTCCCGGCCGTCGAGCGTCTCGCCTGAGCAGAGGCTGCACGCCGTCATGCCTGGACGCGCGTGCGATTCGGTGCCGGGATGCTCGCGGGTCACGGGGTGAGGGTACGCATTCCCCCGGGCCGGCTCGTGCATGCCCGCGCCCGGAGCCGGACCGTCCGCATTCTTTGTCGAACCTTCGTGATTCCGTGACGGCACCACTGCACCCGCGCGGCAGGCTGGTCCCGTACGCACGACGACCACGAGAGAGGATCGGCTGATGATGCACTGGTATGGCGGCGGGATGGGTGTCGGAGCGTGGCTCGTCATGGGCCTGTTCTGGGTGGTTCTGATCGCAGCGATCATCTGGCTGGTCGTGCGGCTGCTGCCCGGCAACGCCCCGACGGACCGCGGGACGTACGTCGCCCCGCCCACGACGCCGTCTCCCCTGGAGATCCTCGACCTGCGCCTGGCGCACGGCGAGATCGACCTGGAGACCTACAAGCTGCAGCGCGCCGCACTGCTCGAGGCCCGCGGCGGCACCCGATGACTGCCACCGTCCGACGAGGGTGGCTGGTCGCCGCCCTCGTCGTCGCACTCATCCTCCTGCTGGGCTCGGTCGCGCTGGTCGCCACGAACCAGGCTCAGCGGCTGGACCGGGAGGCCTCGTCCCGGTCGGAGATCGTGCCGCGGTGGGGCCCCGGTGAGCCGGGGCGCCCGGGCATGATGGGGCGCGACGACCGGAACAGGGGCCCGGGCATGATGGGACGCGACGACCGGTCGACCGGCCGCGCGGACGGCTCGCGCGACTGCCTCGACATCATGCGCGGGCAGGAGGGCAGCTGAGCGAGCCCACGGCGGACTCCCGTCGCATCCGAGCGCTGGTCGTCGACGACGAGCCCGCTCTGGTCCGCGTCGTTGCCGCCTACCTGGAGCGGGAGGGCTTCGAGGTCGCCACGGCGGCCGACGGGGTCGAGGCCCTGGCTCAGGCTCGGGCCGCTACGCCCGATGTGATCGTGCTGGACGTGACCATGCCCGGGATCGACGGCCTCGAGGTGTGCCGTCGCCTGCGCACCTTCACGGATGCCTACGTGATCATGCTCACCGCCCGCGCCGACGAGATCGACACCCTCCTGGGGTTCTCCGTCGGTGCTGACGACTACCTGACCAAGCCGTTCGCCCCGCGCGTGCTGGTCGCCCGCATCCGGAGCCTCCTGCGTCGGCCCCGCACCGCAGCCGTCGGGCCCGACGCTACGGGCGATCACGCGACGCTCCGCCGGTTCGGCACCCTGACGATCGACCCGGATGCCCGCGAGGTCCACCTCGACGGGGTTCCGGTCTCCCTGACGCGCACCGAGTTCGACCTGCTCGACGCCCTGGCGTCGCGGCCCCGGTCGGCACTGACCCGCGCCCAGCTCATCGAGCGGGTGTGGGGACCCGGCTGGTACGGCGAGGAGCGGCTCGTCGACATCCACCTCGGCCACGTGCGACGCAAGCTCGGCGACGACCCGGCCGAGCCGCGCTACGTGCTCACGGTCCGCGGGGTCGGTTACCGGATGGGCCCAGGGTGACGCCGGCCGAGCCACCGCCGGCCGGGTCAGCAGGGTCGCCGGCTGAGCCGCCAGGCCGGGCGCCGCGACTCCGGATCGACCGTGCGCTGATGGGGTTCGGCTGGCGCCTGGGCGTCTCGGTGGCGCTCGTCGTCGTCGCGGGCGCGGTGACCTTGCTGGTCACCGCCCTGCTGATCGCGCCCTCGGCGTTCCACGCCCACCTCGAGGCGGCCCTGCCCGGGGCGGTGGAGCCGGCGGTCCAGACACAGGTCGACGAGGCGTTCGCCAACGCCGTGCTGGTCGCGCTCGGGATCGCGGTGCCGGTGGCGCTCCTGACGGCTTTCGCCGTCACGTGGGTCGTGGCGAACCGGCTGACCCGGTCGCTGGCCACGCTCGCCGAAGCCGCTGAGGCGATCGCCGGCGGTGAGAGCGCCGGGCGGCTCCAGGCGCCCGCCATCGGCGCAGAGTTCGCCCAGCTCGCCGCCGCGCTGAACACCATGGCGGACCGGCTCGCCGCGACCGAGAGCACCCGACGACGCCTGATCGGCGACCTCGCGCACGAGCTCCGCACTCCCCTGGCCTCGCTGGAAGCCACCGTCGACGCCGTGGCCGACGGCGTGCTCCCAGCCGACCCGACCACGATGGCCACCCTGCGCGAGCAGGCCGAACGCCTGCGCCACCTGGTCACCGACATGGCCGCGGTCTCCCGGGCGGAGGAACGCCAGCTGGCCCTGGCACCCCGGCACCTCGACCTGAGCACCGCCGCCCGCCAGTCCGTCGCTGCGCACCACGCCCCGTTCACGCGCGCGGGACGCGACCTCGACCTCGACGCGCCGGACCCCGGCCCGGTGGTGCTCGCCGACGGTCAGCGCCTCGCCGAGGTCCTGGACAACCTGCTGGACAACGCCCTGCGGCACGCCCCGGAGGGTGGGCGGGTCCGGGTGGTGGTCCGGGCCGACGGCGACGACGCGGTGCTCGAGGTGGTCGACGACGGTGAGGGCTTCACACCCGAGGACGGCCGCCGGATCTTCGAGCGCTTCTTCCGGGCGGACACCTCACGGCCCGGCCGCGGGAGCCACAGCGGCGTCGGGCTGACGATCGCCCGCGCGATCGTCGACGCGCACGGAGGCACGCTCACCGCACAGAGCGCCGGCCCGGGGACGGGCTCGACCTTCACCGTCAGGCTCCCGGCCGCCGAGGTCAGGCCTCCGGGATCGGCCTCCCGTAGCTCTCGAGGGTGATGGCCGACGGCTCGGGGCCGCCGCGGACGCCGGTGTCGAGCGCGTCGATCGCGGAGAGCTCGGCCTCGGTCAGGGTGAAGTCGAACACGGCGAAGTTCTCCGCGATCCGCTCCGGCCGGACGGACTTGGGGATCACCGAACGACCCTGCTGCAGGTGCCATCGCAGCATCACCTGCGCGGGCGTCCTGCCGTGCTGCTCGGCGATCGCGGCGATCGTCGGGTCCTCGAACGTCGACCGGGCCGAGGCGCGGTAGGAGGTGATGCCGCCGATGGGCGACCAGGCCTGGGTGAGGATGCCGTGGGCGGCGTCGGCGGCCTGCACGGCGGGCTGGGCGAAGTACGGGTGCAGCTCCACCTGGTTGATCGCCGGGACCACGGTGGAGCTCGCCAGGAGCTCCGTGAGGTGCTCGGGCATGAAGTTGCTCACCCCGATCGCGCGGACCCGGCCGTCTGCGAGCAGGGTCTCCAGGGCCCGGTAGGCGTCCACCGTCAGGTCGAACCGGGTCGGCAGCGCCTGGTGCAGGATCAGCAGGTCGATCTGATCGATCCCGAGCTTGCCGGCGCTCTTGTCGAAGGCGTGCAGCGTGGCGTCGTACCCGTAGTCGCTGATCCAGACCTTCGTCTCGACGAAGACCTCCGACCGGTCCAGCCCGGAGCGTCGGATCGCCTCCCCGACCTCCCGCTCGTTGCCGTAGGCCGCAGCGGTGTCGACGTGCCGGTAGCCGGTCTCGAGCGCCGTCAGGACCGCGTCGACGGTCTCCTGGGGCGCGGTCTGGAAGACGCCGAGGCCCAGCGAGGGCATCTCGACGCCGTTGTTCAGCGTGAGTGATGTGGTCATGCTCACGACGGTAGAGCGGGCCCGCGCCTGGTGGGAGGTTGCACCCGTACCCCCCACCGCGGTCGGCGGCGTGCGGCCGTCGGCGAGGCGCTAGAGGTGCAGGTCGTCGGCGATCCGCTCCGCGGCGAGCCGTCCCGACACGAGCACCGTCGGCACCCCGGTGCCCGGGTGCGTGCTCGCCCCCGCGAAGTACACGTTGGGGTAACGGGCGTGGCGGTTGTGCGGGCGCAGGTAGGCGAGCTGCAGGAGGGTGTGCGCCAACCCGTGCGTCGCCCCGCGCTCGAGGTTGTGGCGGTAGCGCCAGCTCGACGGGGTCGCCGTCGCCTCCACGGTGATGTGGGAGGCCACGTCGCCGAGCCCGACCAGGGCGAGGCGCTCGAGGACGGCGGCCCTCGCCCGCTCACGCTCCCCCGCCCAGAGATCCTCCTCGCGGGCGACGAGTGCGGGGTCGTCGCCGTCGTAGGTCAGGTGGCCGGTCGGGACGACGGCGAGGATCGTGTCCCTGCCGGCGGGCGCCGTGCTCGGGTCGAGCCGCGTCGGTGCGTGGACGTAGACGCTGGGCCCCGGCGGCAGCGGCTGGTTCCGCTCGATCCGGTCGAAGTGCTCCCGGTACGCGTCCCCGAGGAACAGGGTGTGCGGGCGCAGCTCGGGGTAGACCTTGTCCGTCCCCCAGAAGAAGCTGATGGCCGAGCCCGAGAACGTCTTGCGGCCCATCGCCTCGGCGAGGGCAGGGTCCGGCAGCAGCCGGCGGTACACGTACGGGAGGTCGGCATTGGCCACGACGGCGTCCGCGGGCAGCAGACGCCCGTCGCCCAGGACGACGCCGGTCGCGCGGCCGCCCTCGATCTCGATGCGGGTGACCGGCTCGCCGTAGAGGAGGCGGACCCCTGCCTCGTCCGCCAGCGCGGCGAGGACCTCGACGATGCGGTACATCCCGCCCTTCGGGTACCACACACCGTGGGCCAGCTCGCTGTACGGGGTCAGGGAGAACGTCGACGGGGCGCTGAACGGGCTCAGCCCCATGTAGACGTCCTGATAGGTGAAGGCGGCGCGGAGCCGTGGCGACGCGAAGAAGGCGCCCATGTGCCGGTAGTGAGGGAGCAAGGCCCTGATCCGGAGCGCCAGACCCAGGTTGCCCGGGCTGAAGAAGTCGGACGCCCGGCGGAAGTCACGCTCGACGAGCCGGGGCATCGCGAGGTCGTAGTGGACCCGCCCCTCCTGCAGGTAGCGCAGGAACGCGGCGAACGCGCCTGGCTCCATGGCCTCGAGCTGCGCCTGCATCACGGCGAGGTCGGACGTCATCGCGAGCCGCTGCCCGTCGTCGAAGACCACGTCGTACGTCGGGTCGACACGCTGCGGCTCGAGCGCCTCGTCCATGTCCACGCCCAGGTGGGCGAGCTCGCTGCGGTAGAGCAGCGGCATGATCAGCAGGGTCGGGCCTGTCGAGAAGGTGTGGCCCTCCTTGGTGAACTGTCCCAGCCGCCCACCGGGCTCACCGTTCTTCTCCACCACCGTGACGCTCATCCCGCGGCGGGCGAGGTGGATGGCCGCCGACAGCCCACCGACCCCCGCACCGATCACGACGGCTGACGGTCGGTTCACCGGTGGGCTCCCCCGGAGACGATCCGTGCGCCCGCGTGCCCCCGCGCGCCGGCGGCCGACCGGGTGGACCGCCCCGACCAGGCCGAACGGGCGCCGTCCGCGGCGATGGTGACGCCACCGCGCAGCGTCCCACGCTCGGGATACCCGGTCCGGAGCCGGTAGCCGTCCTGCTCGACGGCGTCGAGGACCCACTCGAAGCGGGCGATGTACGCGTGCCCGGCCAGGCGGCAGCGTGCGCACTCCACCCGGGCCAGGTAGTCGCGCCCGGTGGCGAAGCACGACCGGGCCAGCTCGACACGGTCACGGACCCAGGCCCGCAGCACCGGGGTGTGCAGGTCCTCGAGCGACAGCGGACCGTCCGTGACGAGCTCGGCGGGGACGTTGACGTAACCGGCGACGAGGTCCTCCGCGAGGTCGCGCAGCATGTGAGCGACGTGGGCGCCGGTCACCGCTACGTAGCGGGTCTCGTCGTGCGGGCTGCCCTTCCCGTGACCGATGCAGTGGTGCAGGGCCTCGGTCACGGCCACGGCCAGAGCGCGGGTGTAGGTGTCGAGCTCGTCCTGCGAGACCGGCCGGCCCCGCCGCCGGGCGTCGAACTCCATGACGTCGAGCATCGAACGCAGGGAGAGCGGGAGCCCGTCGGCCTGGGCCGGGTCGCCGGCACCGCCCGCGCCGGCGCCACTGCCCCGGACCAGCCCGACGAGCAGCGCCTCCTCGGGGCACAGGTCGACGGACCGCGCGCCTGCGAGCGCCTGGTCGAGAAGGTCCCGCTGACGGGCGACGAAGGCGAGCCGGGCCTCCTGGTCGCCGAGCCTCTCGTCGACCGCGTCGTCCAGCCAGCGGAAGTAGGCGTAGAGGGCGAAGGCGTCCCCGCGGTACGCGCGGTCCGCGAGCCACCGGATCGTCAGGTAGGACTGCAGGCTCGCGCTCCGGGTGATCGTCGCGGCCAGGTGCGACGGCATCGGGTCACGTCGCTGTGGCATCCGCACTCCCTCGGTCGTCCGACGGCCTCGCCTTGCGACGCTATGGGACGAAGGGGCGGTCTTCGAGGGCCTTGTGACCCAGGCCGGGAGCCACGGCTCGAGCTCACATACGGCACCCTCCGGCTGCCTGCCGACCCCTAGGGTTGATCCCAGCCGGGCCACCAGGAGGGCCGCGGCACCAGGCAGGGAGCGGCAGTCATGGGAGCGATCGTCAGGACCGCCAACCCGCTGTGGCCGGCCGCGTACGACCTGCTCTGGAACGGGCTCATGGTCCTCGTCTCGGGCCTCATGCTCGCTGCCCTGCTGGACGTCATGCGTACCGCGACGTTCCTGCGGGCGATCGAGTGGGTCGTGCTCATCGTGCTGGTGCCCGTCGCCGGTCCGATGATCTGGTTCGCCTACGGCCGGCGGCGCTTCACCGACGAGTGAGGCCCCGGCGCCCGGGCGTCGGACCTGTTCCGCCGTCACGGTCACCGGGCTAGGGTCGGAGAGTCTCCCGCCACGGACGACGGGGGCGACGGGGGGTCTTCCCATGGCCACAGTCACGTCCGCACCGCCTGTCACGGTGACCCTGCGAGCGCCGGTGTCTGGGGTGCTCGTCCCCATCGAGAAGGTCCCCGATCCCGTCTTCGCTCAGAAGATGGTCGGTGAGGGCATCTCCATCGACCCGGTGAGCGACCGTCTCCTGGCCCCGTGCGACGGGGAGGTCATCCACATCCACGCGGCCAAGCACGCCGTGTCACTGCGGTCCGACGAGGGTCTCGAGGTGCTCCTGCACATCGGCCTGGACACGGTGAAGATGCGTGGCGAGGGCTTCGACGTCCTGGTGAAGGTCGGGCAGAGGGTGGCGGTCGGTGACCCGCTGATCGCGTTCGACCTCGACCGGGTCGCGACGAACGCCAAGAGCCTGCTCACGCAGATGGTCGTGACGAACTCCGACCAGCTGGTGAGCTTCAGCCCGTCGCAGGGCTTTGTGACAGGCGGGACCGATGACGTGGCGCAGGCGGTCCTCGCGGCCCCTGCCGGGGTGGCCGGCGAAGCGCCGGTGGGGCGCGGCGCGACGTCGGACGCGGTGATCGTGCCGAACCCGCAGGGTCTGCACGCCCGCCCCGCCGCCGTGCTGGCTGCCCTCGCCCAGCAGTTCACCAGCGACGTCCGGATCAAGCGCGGCGACAGCCAGGCCAACGCCAAGAGCGTCATGGCGATCATGGGGCTGGAGGTCAGCCGCGGCGACAAGGTCCAGATCGTCGCCCACGGCGCGGACTCGTCGCAGGCCGTGCACGACCTGGCCGCAGCGCTCCGCGACGGCCTCGGCGAGGAGGGCGTGGCCCCGCTCGCCGAGGAGGACCTGGAGCAGGCCGCGGCGCCACCGGTCGCCGAGGCACCGGTCCGTGCACGCGCCCGGTCGCAGGACCCGAACCTGCTGCTGGGGGTCGCGGCCTCCCCCGGCCTGGCCATCGGCCGGACCATGCGGGTGGTCAGGCAGGACATCGACGTCAACGAGGAGGGGTCAGACCCGCACCGGGAGCGCCGCACGCTCAACGACGCGATCGACAGGTCGCTGGTGCAGCTGGGCGCCCTGCAGAGCCGGCTCGAGCAGGACGCCGACCCGGGCAAGGCCGAGATCTTCGCGGCGCACCGCGAGATCCTCCGTGACCCCGACCTGCTCGACGTCGCCTCGAGCGCCATCGACAAGGGCAAGACGGCCGCGTTCGCCTGGCGCAGCGCCTACACGCTCTACGCGGACCGGCTCGCCGGGCTCAAGAACGAGCTCCTGGCCGAACGGGCCACCGACGTCCGCGACGTCGGCCGCCGCGTCCTGGAGGAGATCACCGGTCAGCGGCACGAGAAGGCGGAGATCCCGGAGGGCACCGTTCTGGTGGCCGAGGACCTCACGCCCTCCGACACCGCCGCCATCGACCGCAGCCGGGTCGTCGGCTTCTGCACGGCGGCGGGCGGCGCGTCCTCGCACGTGGCGATCATCGCCCGGTCCCTCGACATCCCCGCCGTGGCGGGCATCGAGCCGCGGGCCATGGACCTCCCCGACGGCTCGCTCGTCATCCTGGACGGTGGCAAGGGGACGCTGCGGACCAACGTCACCGAGGACGAGGTGGCGCGTATCCGCAGGCACCAGGAGCGGACGGCCAGGCGCCGGGCCGAGGACCTCAGCCACGCCGACGAGCCTGCGGTGACCCTCGACGGCCACCACGTCGAGGTGGTCGCCAACATCGGCGGCCTGGAGGATGCGCAGGCCGCGATGGGCAAGGGCGCCGAGGGCGTCGGCCTGCTGCGGTCCGAGTTCATCTTCCTGGGGCGCACCACCGCACCGACCGAGGACGAGCAGGCGCGGATCTACACCGACATCGCCCAGGCGCTACGGCCGGGCCAGCCGCTGGTGATCCGCACCCTCGACGTCGGCGGGGACAAGCCGCTGCCGTACCTGCCCATCCCGCCCGAGGAGAACCCGTTCCTCGGCGTCCGGGGTGTGCGCGTGGGGCTGGAGCGGCCGGAGGTGCTGCGGGCCCAGGTGCGGGCGATCCTCCGGTCGGCGCAGGCCGGTGCCAAGGTCAGCGTGATGTTCCCGATGATCGCCACGCTCGACGACTTCCGGCAGGCCAAGCAGATCCTCGAGGAGGAGCGTGCGCTGCTCGGCGCCCCACCGATCGACGTGGGGATCATGGTCGAGGTGCCGTCGGTCGCCGTCATGGCCGCCCAGTTCGCCGCCGAGGTCGACTTCTTCTCGGTCGGCACGAACGACCTCACCCAGTACACCCTCGCGATGGACCGCGGGCACCCGAAGCTCGCGCCCCAGGTGGACGGCCTCAACCCGGCAGTGCTGGGGCTGATCGACCTCGCGACGCGCGGCGCCCACGCCGCCGGCAGATGGGTGGGCGTCTGCGGCGGCATCGCCTCCGACCCGCAGGCGGTACCGCTCCTCGTCGGCCTGGGCGTCGACGAGCTGAGCGTGAGCATCCCCGCGATACCGGCGGTCAAGGCCCAGATCCGGTCCATCACCCTCGCGGACTGCCAGCAGCTGGCCGCCCGATCCCTCACCCAGGTCTCCGCCGCCGACGTCCGCGCCCTCGTGCCGACGGACGACGTCGACGACGCCTGAGCCGTCCGAACCGGACTCCCTCGAGAGGACGCCCCGATGTCGACAGCAACGGCCACCACCCCGACCACCGACCCCGTCCGTGCGCCACGTGCCAAGGTCGGCATCGGGAGCACGATCTTCGGTTTCATGCAGAAGCTCGGCAAGTCCCTCATGCTGCCGGTCTCCGTGCTGCCCGTCGCGGGCATCCTGCTCGGCGTCGGCGGAGCGTTCATCGGCGGCTTCAACCAGCGCGCCAAGGACCTCGGCATCTGTGCCGTCGACCATGTGACAGCGGCGTGCGACGCGACAGGAGCCGTCGGTGACCCGGTCGCGGCCGGCGTCGTCGCGCGGCCCGTGTACGTGTTCCTGCAGATCCTGCAGGGATCCGGTGCGCCCATCTTCGCCGCCCTGCCGCTCATCTTCGCCATCGGTGTGGCGCTCGGCATCGCCAAGAACGACGGCGTCTCGGCCCTCGCGGCCACCGTCGGCTACCTGGTGATGAACGGCACGATGGGCGTCGTCGCGGGGGCCCGTGGCGTGGCGACATCGACGATCCTCGGCCAGGCGACGCTCGACACCAGCGTGTTCGGCGGCATCATCATCGGCATCCTGGCCGGGTACGCCTTCAACCGGTTCTACCGGATCAAGCTGCCGTCGTACTTGGGCTTCTTCGCGGGCAAACGCTTCGTCCCGATCGTCACGGCGTTCGGAGCCATCGCCCTCGGCATCCTGCTCTCGTTCGTGTGGCCGCCCATCGGCGACCTGATCGACAACGGCGCCAACGGGATCCTGCAGGCCAACACCCCCGTCGCGGTCCTCGTCTACGGCCTCGTCGAACGCTCGCTGCTGCCGTTCGGGCTCCACCACATCTGGAACGCGCCGTTCTTCTTCACGCTGAACGTGGGCGGGTGGGGCGACTGCCAGGGCATCCTGACCTGCTTCTTCGCCGGGCACCCGACGTCCGGCATCCTCGGCGGCGGGTTCTTGTTCAAGATGTTCGGCCTGCCCGGAGCGGCCATCGCCATCTGGCGCACGGCCCGGCCTGAGAACCGTGCGCGCATCGGCTCGATCATGGTCGCCGGCGCGCTCACGTCCTTCCTGACCGGCATCACCGAGCCCCTCGAGTTCTCGTTCCTCTTCGCCGCACCGCTTCTCTACGTGGCGCACGTGATCCTCGCCGGCCTGTCCTTCCCGATCATGTACCTGCTCGGCGGACGGCTGGGCTACACGTTCTCCCACGGTGCGATCGACTTCGGCCTCTTCTACGCGAACGACGTCAAGCCCTGGCTCGTGCTCGTGATCGGGCCGCTCTACTTCATCCTCTACTTCGTCGTCTTCACCGGGCTCATCCGCGCCTTCGACCTCAAGACACCGGGCCGGGAGGTCGAGGAGGTCGACAGGGGCGAGGCGATCGAGGATGCCGCGAACCGCTTCGCCCAGCAGCTCGTGCTGGCCTTCGGCGGACGCAGCAACATCAAGGACCTCGACGCCTGCATCACGCGGTTGCGCGTGGGCGTCAACGACATCGGCCGGGCCGACCAGAAGAAGCTCAAGGCCCTCGGGGCCGCAGGGGTCCTCGTGATCGGCGACAACATGCAGGCGATCTTCGGCACACGCTCGGAGAACCTCAAGACGGACATCGAGGAGTACCTCAAGGTCGCCGGTGACGAGGCGGAGCTGTCGGCGGAGCAGGTCGCCGACGTCTCCTACGAGCCGCCGGGCACCGAGCCCAAGCTCCGCGACCCACGCGGGCCGGAGAAGGCCAGGGAGATCATCGCCGGCCTCGGCGGGAGGGCGAACATCGTCAAGGTCGAGGCTGCGGCCGAGACCCGCCTGCGCGTGGTGGTCCGCGACCCCGACGCCGTCGACGAGCCGGCCCTCAAGGCGGCGGGCGTCTCCGGCATCGCGGTGCTCGCCGGCGGCACGCTGCACCTCATCGCCGGGATGAACGCCGACCAGTACGCAGCCGAGATGCGGGGGCAGCTCGCCGGCGCACCGGCGCTCGTCTAGCGACCGCCGTCCAGGACCTCCTGAGCGCTCAGACGGGGGCCCGCCCGGGTGGTCCTAGGTGCCGTCTGACATAATGGCGGGTGTGAACCCCTCAACTCTTCCGGCGCAGAGCCGATGACCCTGGCTGTGACTGAGGCGACGACGCACACTCCCCGGGTCCCCGCTCTCGCGGCGACAGCCGTGGTGGTGGTCGCCCTCGTCGGCATGAACATCGCCGAGCACCTGCTCGGGAC
>DASXVR010000354.1:0-2229 GCA_036504175.1 Actinotalea sp.
GGGAGACCCACCTGGTGTCGGTGGCGCCGACTACGGTCGCCCCATGACGTCGACCGCTGCCGTCCTGGCCGAGCCGCAGCTGCGCCGGTCACTCATGGTCCGCCAGCACCTCGCCGGACGGGTCGCGACGAGTGTCGAGGCCGAGGTCGGGCACCTGGTCGGGATGCAGGCCCAGAACCCACCGTCCCCGTACGTCGCCCTGTGGAGCCGGCTCGAGGGCTTCGGGCAGGAGGCGCTGAGCTCGGCACTCCTGGCCCGCACCGTCGCGCGCGTCGCTGCGATGCGCGGCACCATCCACCTCCTCACCGCCGACGACGCGCTGCTGCTACCCGGTCTGATGGGCCCGGTCTTCGCCAGGGACCTGCGCGTGAACGCCACCCATGCTGCGGCGCTCGCCGGCGTGGACCTCGACGAGCTCGCGGCACGTGCGCGCGACGTGCTCGAGGACACCCCGATGACGGCCGGGACACTCGGCCCAGCGCTCGGTGCGAGGTGGCCTGACGTCGCCCCGGCATCGCTGGCCTATGCGGCGCGCGGCACCCTGCCCCTGGTCCAGGTGACACCGCGTGGGGTGTGGGGTCACTCGCTCGCGCCGACGTGGACCACGGCGCGCGCCTGGCTCGGCCGTGACGAGGTCGACCTCACCGACCCCGAGAATCGGCGAGCAGCGCTCGAGCGGGTCGCCCTGCGCTACCTCGCGGCCTTCGGGCCGGCCAGCGTCGCGGACCTGCAGTACTGGAGCGGCCTGACGGGTCTGCGGCCGGTGGTCGACGGGCTGCGCGAGCGGCTGTCCGTGAGTCGCGCCGGCCCGACGGCAGCCGGACGGCCCGGCCGCGAGCTGTTCGACGTGCCCGACGCGCCCCGCGACGGGCAGGAGGCCCTGCCGCCGCGGCTGCTTCCCGACTTCGACAACGTCACGCTGGCTCATGCGGACCGGTCCCGGGTGGTCACCGACGAGCACCGGCAGCGGATGGCGTCGGTGAACGGCGTCCTGCCCGGCAAGCTCCTCGTCGGCGGACGGGTGGGTGCGACCTGGCAGGTCGTGCGCACGCGGGGGTCCGCCGCCGAGCGGGTCGCGACGTTGGTCATCACCCCGCTCGAGCCGCTGCCCGACGGGTCCTGGGCAGGCGTCCAGGAGGAGGCTCAGGGGCTGCTCGGGTTCCTCGCGGCAGACGCGGACGAGCACGAGGTCGTGCTGGCCGAGGCGGCACCAGCCTGAGAGAGCGGCGAGCCGCAGGTCAGGCGGCGATGGGGAGCTGGGCCGACGTGCTGTCACCACGGAGGTCGCCGGTCTCCCCGGACCTGACAACGGCCCGCCCGAGCACCAGCACGTAGGTCCAGAACGCGGCGAGCGCCAGGGCCCCGATGGCGATCTTGAGCCACCACGGCAGCTGTGACGGGGTCACGAACCCCTCGAGCAGCCCCGAGACGCCCAGTACGCCCACCAGCCCGATCGCGACGGTGAACAGGGCGCGACCCTCCTCCGCCAGAGCCCGCGCCCGGGGACGCCCGCCCGGGTCGATCATCGTCCAGAAGATCTTCAGACCCGCGCCCCCGGCGACGAAGATGGCCGTGAGCTCCAGCATCCCGTGGGGAAGGATCAGCTGAAAGAAGATGCCCAGCCCGCCGTGCAGCGACATCACCGCACCTGCCGCACCGACGCTGACCGCGTTCTGGAAGAGCACCCACAGCGGCAGCACACCGGTGATGCCCACGGCGACGCAGACGGCCGCGATCCACGCGTTGTTGGTCCACACCTGCGCCGCGAAGCTCTGGCCCGGGTAGTTGGAGTAGTAGTTGGCGAACTCCTTCTCGGCGTACTGCTTGAGCTCGGTCGGGGTGCCCATCGCTGCCTGCGCCGCCGGGTCGGTGACGACGTGAACCCCCACGACGACCGCAACCGCGACCGTGCCGAGCATGACGCCGACCGTCCACCAGCGGACGCGGAAGAGGGCTGCCGGGAGGCTGATCGCCAGGAAGCGCGTGAGGTCGCGCCAGGACGGGTCGTGCGCGCCGGCGATCGCTGCCCGGGCACGGCCCAGGGTGTCGGACAGGCGCGACACCAGCGAGGGGTCCGGCGCGGCCGAGCGGACCATCGACAGGTGCGTCGCCACCTCCTGGTAGAGCCGGACGAGCTCGTCGCTCTCCTGGCCGGTCAGGTTGCGCCGCTTGGCCAGCGCGTCGAGCCGCGTCCACGTCGGGCTGTGCACGGCGGAGAACGCGTCGAGG
>DASXVR010000355.1:0-6913 GCA_036504175.1 Actinotalea sp.
TGCAGCGTCACGGGCGCGGCCGGCGCCTGCGTGAGCCATCCGGTGAACCGGTCCAGGGGGCAGGAGGGCTGGTGCTCGATCACGGTGATGACCACGCACGGACTGTAGGGCGGCTCGTTGCGGCGCCGCCCAGGGTGGTCAAGGATCGGGCGTGTGCACCGACGCCGCAACGCCGCTCCGACCAGGTCTCTCCTGCTCGTCCTGACAGGTCTGGTCGTCCTGATCGGCACGGCCGCGCTGACGGGCGTGATCGCGTCACCGGCAGCGGCCGAGCCGCCGAGCCGCGCCGCGTCCGAGATCACCGACACGGCAGGGGTGCTCGGCGGTCGCACCGCCGAGGTCCAGGCGGCGCTCGACGACCTCGCGAAGAGCACGCGCCTCCAGCTCTTCGTCGTCTTCGTGAAGAGCTTCGACGGGCTCGACCCGGTGGAGTGGGCCAACCAGACGGCGACCCTGTCGGGGCTCGGCACGGACGACCTGCTCATGGCCGTCGCCGTCGACGACAGCGAGTACGGGATCTCGGTCGACAACGACCTGACCGCGCTGACCGACGCCCAGCTCGCCGCCGTCGCCGGCGACCGCATCGAGCCGGAGCTGCGCGCGGGCGCCTGGGCGGACGCAGCGATCGCGGCCGCCCAGGGCTACCGGGACGCCGCCGGCGGCGGGTCGGGCTCTCCCGGTTCGTCCAGCGGCGGGTTCCGCTGGCTGACCTGGCTCCTCGGCGGGCTCGCGATCATCGCCGCCCTGCTGGTGTTCCGGACCCTCGGCGGGCGCTCGCGCCGCGCGGGCGTGCTCGTCGGCCCCGACGGGCGCCCAGCGACCGGGCCGGAGACGCTGCCCACGCCCGAGCTCAACACCCGCGCCAGCCAGGCTCTCGTCGCCGTCGACGACGCCCTCAAGACCTCCGAGCAGGAGCTGGGCTTCGCGCAGGCGCAGTTCGGGCTCGAGGCGACCCGGACCTTCAGCACGGTCATCGCCGAGTCCAAGAAGAGCGTCACCCAGGCGTTCGCCCTGCGCCAGCAGATCGACGACGCCACCCCGGAGACCGAGGAGCAGCGGCGCGGGATGCTGCTGCAGATCCTGTCCCTGTGCGACCAGGTCGACAGGTCCCTGGACGCCCAGACCGAGGAGTTCGACAAGCTGCGTGACCTGCAGGCGCGTGCTCCCGAGGTCCTCGACGAGCTCGACCGGCGGGCCGTGGAGGTGGAGGGCCGGCTTCCGGCCTCCCGGACGGCGCTGCAGGCCCTGGCGACGACGTACACCCCCGCGTCGCTGGCGTCGGTGCGCGGCAACGTCGACCAGGCAGCAGGGCTGCTGGAGACCGCCCGCTCCGGGGTGGTCCAGGGCAAGACGGCGCTGGCGACCGACCGGAACGCGGCCGTGGCCTTCGCGCGCGCAGCCGAGGACGCCGTGGGCCAGGCCGTCACCCTGCTCGACGCCGTGGACCGTGCGGGCCAGGACCTCGCCCAGGCCGGGGCGCGCATCGACGCGTCGCTGACCTCTCTCGGGTCCGACCTCGCAGACGCGACCCGGCTCGGCGGCCAGGACCCGGCGGTCGCAGCGGCCGTGGCCACCGCTCAGGAGGCGATGGCGTCGGCGCAGCAGGAGCGCACGGGCGGCGACCCGCTGGCAGCGCTGCGCCGCCTGGTCGAGGCCGAGACAGCCCTCGACGCGGCCCTCGCACCGGCCCGCGAGCACGCCGACCAGGTCGCCCGGGCGCAGGCCCGCGTGACCGAGGTCGTCGGCCGGCTGACGTCCCAGATCCGCGCGGTCTCCGACTTCATCGAGACCCGGCGTGGCGCCGTGGGGGCCGAGGCCCGCACCCGGCTCGCCGAGGCCGCACGACTCGCGCAGGCGGCCCAGGCTGCGGCCGCGGCCGACCCGGTTCAGGCCCTGAGCACCGCCCAGCAGGCCGAGCAGCTCACCAACCAGGCTCAGCAGCTCGCCGAGGCGGACGTCGACAGGTGGCAGCAGAGCCAGGGTGGCGGTCCCGGCGGAGGGTTCGGCGGGGGCTTCGGCGGCGGCGGTCGCGGCGGGTCGGGGTCGCTGGTGCTCGGCGGCATCCTGCTCGACCAGATCCTGCGGGGCGGCGGGGGCGGCTTCGGCGGGGGCTTCGGTGGCGGCGGTCTGGGCGGCGGCTTCGGTGGGCGTTCCGGTGGCGGCGGCGGGAGCTTCGGCGGCCGCTCACCCGGCAGCTTCGGCGGAGGCGGCACGCGTGGTCGCCGCGGCGGAGGAGGCCGCTTCTGACCCGATCGACCAGCAACGACCAGCACGGACCGAGACCTCACCCGTCCGACCCAGCACGACCTCACCACGGAAGGTAGCCACGCATGGCTGAGAAGCAGACCATCCTGGGCCGCATCGCCCAGCTCGCCAAGGCCAACATCAACGCGCTGATCGACCGGTCCGAGGACCCCGAGAAGCTCCTCGACCAGCTGGTCCGCGACTACACCAACTCGATCGCCGAGGCCGAGGACGCCGTCGCCCTGACGATCGGCAACCTGCGGCTCGCGGAGTCCGACCACGCCGAGGACGTCGCCGCCGCCGCCGACTGGGGCCGCAAGGCCGCCGCAGCCTCGAGCCGCGCCGACCAGTACCGCGCGCAGGGCAGCACGGCCGACGCCGACAAGTTCGACAACCTGGCCAAGATCGCGCTCGGCAAGCAGATCGCCTTCGAGGGCGAGGCGCGCTCCGCCGAGCCGATGATCGCCTCGCAGACCGAGGTCGTCGACAAGCTCAAGTCCGGGCTGGTCCAGATGCGCGACAAGCTCGAGCAGCTGCGTTCCAAGCGCGACCAGCTCGTCGCCCGGGCCCGCTCGGCGCAGGCCCAGTCCCAGGTCCAGGAGTCGCTGTCGTCGATCAACGTGCTGGACCCGACCAGCGAGGTCGCGCGCTTCGAGGAGAAGGTCCGCCGCGAGGAGGCCCGCGTGGCCGGCGAGCAGGAGGTGGCTGCCTCGTCGCTCGACGCGCAGTTCGAGGACCTCGAGGACGACGCGAGCCAGGTCGAGATCGAGAGCCGTCTCGCCGCGCTCAAGTCCGGCGGCACTCCCGCCTGAGCCCGTCCGCAGCAGTCGAGCGGGGGTCGCCGGCGGTCCGGCGGCCCCCGCTCGTGCTCTGGTCCGGCGGACCTGCCCGTCACCCCGGCACCGGCGGCCCGTGCTCGGAAGATCCCCCGGCGCTCGGAAGATCCCCGGACGGCGTCCAGCCGTTTCTCAGGTGACTCCCAGAGATCGGAGCCACACTGGGCCCATGAGTGTGGACCGTAGGACGCTCGCCCGGACCTCGCAGGACACCCCCCGGACCGCCGAGGCGACCCTCGTGGTGGTCGACGACGAGCCGACCATCCGCGAGCTGCTGACCACCTCGCTCCGCTTCGCCGGCTTCGAGGTCCATGCCGCCGCCGACGGCGCCTCCGCCCTCGCGCTGGTCAAGGACACCCAGCCCGACCTCGTCGTCCTGGACGTGATGCTCCCGGACATGGACGGCTTCACCGTGACGCGACGCATGCGCGAGCGGGGCCAGCACGTCCCGGTGCTCTTCCTGACCGCGCGCGACGACACCGCCGACAAGGTCACCGGCCTGACCGTGGGCGGCGACGACTACGTCACCAAGCCCTTCAGCCTCGAGGAGGTGGTGGCCCGCATCCGCGCCGTGCTCCGCCGCAGCCGGGCCGCGACGTCCGCCGACGAGGACGGCGACAGCACCCTGCGCTACGCCGACCTGGAGCTCGACGAGGACTCGCACGAGGTGCGCCGGGCGGGCCGCACGATCGACCTCTCCCCCACCGAGTTCGCGCTCCTGCGCTACCTGATGCTCAACGCCGGACGCGTGCTGTCCAAGAGCCAGATCCTCGACCACGTCTGGCAGTACGACTGGGGCGGCGACGGCAGCATCGTCGAGAGCTACATCTCCTACCTGCGCCGCAAGATCGACAGGCCCGACCCGGAGACCGGCGACGACCCGCCCGAGCCTTTGATCCACACCAAGCGGGGCGTCGGCTACGTGCTGCGCCGCCCGCCGGCCAGGGGGTGATGCCGCGGTGACCCGATGGGGACGTCTTCCCCTGCGCACCCAGCTCACGGCCCTGTTCGCCGTCCTGCTCGTCGTCGGGCTCACGCTCGCGGGCGTGACGGCGCTGACCCTGCTGAGCCGCTCGTTGGTCGCCCAGGTCGACGCCCAGCTCACCGCCGTCGCGCCGCTGGTGGTCAAGGAGGCCGGCGAGTGGCAGGACGGCGGGGCCGACCACGTGCTGCCCGGCCTGAGCGCGGTGCTCTCCACGACGACGGGCGACGTCGTGACGCGCAGCTCGGGCCCGACGACTGCGGGCGACTCCCTGCCGGACATCCCGGTGCTCACCGTCGACCAGGTGGTCGCCCGGGGAGGCAAGGCGTTCACCGTCGGCTCGGTGGGTGGGGGCGACCGCTGGCGGGTGCTCAGCCTGCCGCTGACCCAGCGCGGCACGAGCGACCTCGTCGGGTCCGTGGCCGTAGCCCTGCCGATGACGTCGATGGACGCCACCCTGGCGCAGATGCGCGAGGCTCTGCTGGCTATCAGCCTCGCCGTGGTGCTCCTCGGTGCAGCTGCCGGCTGGTGGGGCGTGCGGCGCTCGCTGAGGCCGCTGCGGCAGATCGAGGAGACCGCCGAGGGCATCGCCGAGGGCGACCTCAGCCGGCGCGTCCCCGCGCTCCCGCCGACCACCGAGGTCGGGCGGCTCGCGGGCGCGCTCAACGGCATGCTCGGGCAGATCGAGGTGGCCTTCGCCGCCCAGTCGGCGTCGGAGCAGCGCATGCGGCGCTTCGTCTCCGACGCGAGCCACGAGCTGCGCACACCGCTGGCCACCATCCGTGGCTACGGCGAGCTGTACCGCATGGGCGCCCTGACCACCAAGGACGGGGTCGACCAGACGATCCGGCGGATCGAGGAGTCGGCCACCCGGATGGGCTCGTTGGTCGACGACCTGCTGCGGCTGGCCCGTCTGGACGAGGCCCGGCGGCTGCGACGCGAACCGGTCGACCTCGTCGTGCTCGCCGGGGACGCCGTCGCGGACCTGCGGGTGCTCGACGGGTCGCGCACCGTCCGCCTCGTGCCGCTCACCCCGGGCGCCACGCTCGCCGGCTCGGTCGCGCTCGGCGACGAGGGACAGCTCCGCCAGGTGCTCGCCAACCTCATCGGCAACGTGGTCACCCACACGCCCCCCGGCACCGACGTCGAGCTCGCGGTGGGACGGCTGCACCCGGAGAGCCCCACCGTGCTGCTCGAGGTGCGTGACCACGGCCCGGGCATCGCCCCCGAGCACGCCGGGCGCGTGTTCGAGCGCTTCTACCGGGCCGACGCCGCGCGGGGGCGTGAGTCCGGTGGCGCCGGACTCGGCATGGCGATCGTCGCGGCCATCGTCGAGGCGCACCGCGGCGCCGTCGAGATCGCGACCACCCCCGGTGGGGGCACGACCGTGCGGGTGGTCCTTCCTGGCGCGTCCACGCTCGACACCGTGGACGAGGACATCCCCGAGGAGGACGAGTACTCCGGCGAGGAGGACGAGGACTCCCCCGAGGAGGACGAGTCCACCGATCCGCGCGCGGCCACCGACGGCCACCTCCAGGCTCCGCTGCCGGAGAGCCGAGGACCGCGCGCCTCCGCCAGGTGAGACGAGGCGCGCTGCGTACGCACCTACGCTCAGCCGCGGCTAGCATGACAGGTCGCTATCCCCGATAAATGAGGCACACCTGATGGGCGTCCACGACGCACCCCAATGGTTGATCTCGGCCTGGACCCGCACCTGCATCGCAGCGGGAGCCACAGCGACGACCGAGGAGATCCAGAAGATCGGCCAGGCACTGATCGACCGCTGGTCGGAGCCGACGAGGCACTTCCACAACCTCCGTCACCTCACCGACGTCCTCGCACGGGTCGACGAGCTGGCTGAGGAGACCCACGAGCCGGACCTGGTCCGCCTCGGCGCCTGGTACCACGGGGCGATCTTCGACGCTGCCGACATCGCCTCCTACGCCCACCGCGGCGGTGAGGACGAGGCGGCCAGCGCCCTGCTGGCCCGGCGTGAGCTGGGCGAGCTCGGCCTCCCCGAGCACGCCATCGAGCGGGTCGTGGAGCTGGTCAGCGCGCTGAGCCGGCACACCCCAGTCGCGGGCGACTTCGACTGCGCCGTGCTCTGCGACGCCGACCTGGCGATGCTCGCGGCGGACCCCCAGCGCTACAAGGCCTACCTCGCCGACGTCCGGGCCGAGTACGCGCACCTCCCGGTGGAGGAGTTCGTCCTGGCCCGGATCGCGATCCTGCGACGGCTCGAGCAGCGCAAGACCCTCTTCGCCAGCCCTCTGGGGGCAGCGTGGGAGGAGTCCGCGCGGCAGAACCTCGGGGCCGAGCTGCACCGGCTGGAGAAGGAGCTCGCCAAGATCGAGGCTGCCCGCTCCGTCGGAGAGGCCGGCGAGCACGAGGCCGCCCGCGCCGCGGACCAGGTTCGGCACCACGACGAGAGCTCGTCGCAGAGCACGGGGTCGCGCCCCTGACCTGAGGCGCGACCACGGCCTGAGGCGCGACCACGGCGCTCCCCAGGCTCGACCAACCCTCGCCCTCCCCAGGCGCGCCGTCCCGTCGGACGACAGGCCTCGTCGCGCTCCTAGCGTCGCCTCCTGACGGCGCACCCTCCCGGGTGTCCGCAGCAGCCCCCGGGCTCAGGAGCAGGAGGACGCATGAGCAGGTACGAGGTCGACAGTGCCCAGGTCGCGCAGGCGGGCGCCGCCGCGAGCGGGTCGGTGGCGGTGATCCGGTCGGAGGTCGCCGCCCTCATGCGGCACCTGACCGAGCTCCAGGCGTCCTGGCGGGGCGGTGCGGCCACGGCCTTCGGCTCGGTGGTCGCCGACTGGGCGGCGACCCAGCAGCGCGTCGAGGCGAGCCT
>DASXVR010000356.1:0-4562 GCA_036504175.1 Actinotalea sp.
ATGCTCGTCCTCGTCCTGGGCGTCGCCGGCCCCGGGTCAGCCATCGGCTTCGACTTCGCCAGGACCTCCAACCCGGAGGGGCGCCTGGGCACCGCGACCGGGCTGGTCAACATGGGTGGGTTCAGCGCGGCCGTGCTCTCCGTCCTGGCGGTGGGCGTCGTGCTCGACCTCGAGGTGGCGCGGGGCGCGGCCCCGCTGTCCCTGGAGGCGTTCCGGGTGGCCTTCGGGGTCATGATCGTGCCGTGGGCGGTGGCGGTCGCCGGGGTCCTGGTGTCGCGCCGACGCACCCGACGGCTAATGGTCAGCGAGGGGCTGGTCGTCCCGCCGATGCGGGACGCCATCGCCCGTCGTCGTCGTGATCGCGCGTCGGGCGGCCGCTGAGCCGTGGTGCCGGGCGGCGCGCCGGTCGCGGGGCCGGGACCTGCACGGACGCCTCCCAGAGGGTGCGCAATCCCTGGCGCCGCCGACCGCCTCCGTGCCAGACTTTCCCGCGTTGCAGTGACGAACTACGAATGACCCTGGACGGCTGCGCGGCCGTCCCTGTCATGACCTGTCCGCCGGTCCGCCGGCACGCGCAGGGCGTGGGGCAAGGCATTGCGGCACGGGGACCGGGCACAAGGCCTGGTCATCTACGTCCCGGATGGACAGAAGGACAGGAACAGCATGGCGCAGGGATCTGTGAAGTGGTTCAACGCTGAGAAGGGCTACGGCTTCATCGCCCAGGACGGCGGCGGTGCCGACGTGTTCGTCCACTACTCGGCGATCGAGACACAGGGCTACCGCTCCCTCGAAGAGGCGCAGCGCGTGGAGTTCGAGATCACGCAGGGCCCGAAGGGCCCGCAGGCGGAGAAGGTCCACCCCCTCTGAGCGGTCCGACCGCCCCCTGAGGCCGCGTCCCCCCTGGGGTCGCGGCCTCGGTGCGTACCGGGTCCGCGCCGGGCTCAGACAGCGGGCTCCCCGTCGTCGACGATGGGCGCGGCTGATCCGACGAAGGTGTGCAGGTCGGAGCCGTGCAGCAGCCTCACGGGCACGGCGAGCGAGCGCAGCGCACGGGCCAGGCCGGCGCCGCCGAGGTCCGGTCCGTCCGGGCCCGTGGCCAGGAGCACGAGGTTGCCGTACCGGCGGCCCTTGAGCTGCGCGGGCTCGGCGGCCAGTGCCACATCGGCGAACACCCGCCGTGCGGTCGCGACCTCCGCGCGCGCGACGGCGAGCGGAGGACGGTCGGCGCAGTTGGCGAGGTAGAGGCCGCCCGGCCGGAGCACCCGCGCCGCGTGCCGCACGAACGTGTCGGTGGTCAGCCGCGCGGGGGTCGCGTCGCCGGCGAAGACGTCCCGGATCACCAGGTCGGTCTCGGCGTCGCGCAGCGATGCCAGCGCCTCGCCTGCGTCCTGCGCCCGCAGCCGGAGCCGCGGTGCGCGCGGGAGGTCGAACCACTCCCGCACGAGCGTGAGCAGCACCGGATCGACGTCGACGGCGAGCTGACGCGAACCCGGGCGGACGGCGTCGAGCCATCGGGGCAGTGCGCAGCCGGCCGCCCCGAGGTGGACCGCCTCGAGGGGCCCCGGCCCGAGCAGGTCCACCGCTGCGGCCATGACCTGCATGTACTCGAAGTCCAGGAGGGTGGGGTCGGCCAGGTCGAGGTGAGAGCTCGGGACGCCGTTGACCAGGAGGGTCACCGCCGTGGAGCTGTCACGTCCGCGGACGACCTCGGCGGTGCCCGTGGCTATCGGCACCGGACCGACCGGCAGCGCGACGGGGGAGGCAGCCTTGACGCGGCGCGGGAAGGATCGGCGCTCCGGCATGGTTCCCACCGTAGGTGCCCGGAGCCGGCCGCTCGTCGGGCTTGACGGCTGTCGAACACCTGTTCGATACTGATCTCAGAGGAGGTCACCATGGTCACCGCACCCCGCACGACGTCAGCCCCGGTCCCGTTCGCCGCGCTCGAGCTCCTCGGTCGCAGCGACGCCGAGCTGGTGGCTGCGCAGCTGGCCCCGCACCCGGCCGACCAGTTCCTCCATGCCCACCTGTCCGCGCTCCGCGCTGCTGCGGCAGTCCTCCAGGTGACCGGCCGCCCGGTCCGGCGTCCGGCTCCGCGGACGGTCTGGGACATGGTCGCCCTCGTCGCGCCTGCGCTCGCCGAGTGGACGGCGTTCTTCGCCTCGGGGGCGGCGGCCCGCTCCGCCGTCGAGGCGGGGCGGGCGGACGCCGTCGACGCTGTGCGGGCCGAGCGCACGCTCGCCGCGGCGGAGGACTTCCAGGATGCCGTCAGGTCACTGCTCGACGTGCTCTCGGACGGCGAGGACTGGGCTGGCGAGGGCCGTAGCGGCCGCGCGGTGCCGAGCCTCGCGCTGCGCGCGTCCTGACCGTGCGGTGAGTCGCGGACCAGTCCCGTCCGGCGCGCGTCGGTCATGGGGTACCGACGAGGACGGCGCCTCGATCCTGCACGTCGACATGGATGCGTTCTTCGCGTCGGTCGAGGTGGCGAGGCGGCCGCACCTGCGCGGGCGCCCGGTGATCGTCGGTGGGGAGTCGCGGTCCGTGGTGCTGGCGGCGACGTACGAGGCACGGGCCTTCGGTGTCCACTCGGCGATGCCGATGGCACAGGCTCGACGGCTGTGCCCCCAGGCGCTGGTGATCCCGCCCGACCACCAGACCTACCGTGCGGTCTCCGCCTCGGTGATGGCGGTGCTCCGGGACGTCACAGCCCTCGTCGAGCAGGTCAGTGTTGACGAGGCCTTCCTGGACGTCTCCGGGGCCAGGCGCCGGCTCGGCCCTCCGACGCGTACGGCGCAGCTCATCCGGGAGCGCATCCGTGCCGAGCTCGGAGTCACGTGCTCGGTGGGTATCGCCTCGAGCAAGTTCGTCGCGAAGCTCGCGTCAGGGATGGCCAAGCCCGACGGCGTGCTGCTGGTTCCTCGGGCCGCGACCGTCGAGTTCCTGCACACCCTGCCGGTCGGGGCGCTGTGGGGGGTGGGGGAGAAGACCCGCGAGTCCCTCGCCCGGTGGGGCATCACGACGGTGGCCGAGCTTGCCGGTAGCGACGTGGAGGTGGTCCAGCGCGCCGTCGGGCAGGTCACCGGCGCGCACCTGCACGACCTCGCCTGGGGTCGCGACCCGCGGCCGGTGGTGCCCGAGCACCGCGAGCTGAGCGTCGGCGCGGAGACGACCTTCGACGCCGACACCGAGGACCTCGCCGTCGTCGGCCGCCACCTGCTCGCCCTGTCCGACAGGGTCGCCACCCAGCTCCGCTCCCGCGCGCTCCTGGCCAGGACGGTGACGCTCAAGGTGCGGACCTCCGACTTCCGGACCGTGACGCGGTCGCGGGCTCTGGGCGTTCCCACGGACGTCGGGCGTGAGATCTACCTGGCTTCGCGGTCCCTGCTCGCGGCCACCGACCTCGGCGGTCAGCCCGTGCGCCTGGTCGGTGTCCGGGGCGACCAGCTCTCCGAGGCCGCGGACCGTCAGCAGACCCTGGACGAGGCGGTGGACGACGAGCGGGACGCCCGCCGGCGAGCCGAGCAGGCGATGGACGAGGTCCGGCACCGTTTCGGAGCCGCGGCGGTCAGACCCGGGGCCGCTCTCGACCGCCCGCCGCTCCGCCCAACTACCGCGGATGCGAAGAGCGATCTATCCTGAACCTGTCCCGTCCCACCGGCACCGCGGAGGTAGTGATGCCTCTGTCCGAGTACGAGCAGCGCGTACTGGAGCAGATGGAGCGGCAGCTCACGTCCGACGACCCCAAGCTGGCCAACACGTTCCAGGGACGCGGCCGCGCGAAGGTCAGCCGCTGGTTGCTCACCGGCGTCGGGGCAGTGGCGGGACTCACCGTTCTGGTCGTCGGAGCCGCCACGAGCAAGCCGCTCATCGGGGTGCTCGGGTTCGTCGTCATGTTCGTCTCGGTCGTCCTGGCGTTCTCCCCGCCCCGCCGCTCGGGGCCCGTCGGCGTCGTCGCCCCCAACGGAGGCGTCAAGACGCGCGGACCGGCGCCCAAGGCCAAGGCGCACCCGTCCGGCTTCTTCGCCCGCCTCGAGCAGCGCTGGGACCGCCGCCGCGAGGAGCGTCCCTGACCCTGCGTCGCGCAGCGTCGGTGACGACCCGCTCGCAGCAGCAGTGACGATCCGCTGCTGCACCTGATCCGTCCTCGGCGCGTGCGGCTGCGCTCAGCCGCGCGTGCCTGCATCTGGCCTCAGCCGTGCGGACGTCCGTCTGCCCTCAGCGTCGGCCGGCGTCTGCCAGCTGAGCGTGCTCGGCGGCCTCGGCCCACGGTCGCTCGATCGCGTCGACCCACCCCCGCAGCTGCTCGGTGGACTGGTGCTGCGGCGCCGGTGCGTACAGGTCACCCTCGACCGCGCCGACCAGGTCGTCCAGCGCGTGCTGGCTCTCCAGCGGCACGGCGTCATGCCCGCGCTCGCGCACCTGAGCCCGGTAGAAGTCCCTGACGACCTCGGCCGCCTGCCTCGGGGTCGTGGCGTCGCTCCAGCTGAAGCCACGCAGCGCCAGACGATGTCGCAGCTCGGCCCACCACTCGACCGGACCGTCGGGGACCGTCACGTCGTTGCGAC
>DASXVR010000357.1:0-8054 GCA_036504175.1 Actinotalea sp.
ACGGGGACGTGCGGCACGCCTGGGCGGACGTCGAGCGCGCGGCGCAGCTGCTCGACTGGACGCCTCAGGTGTCCCTGCGTGAGGGCGTGCACCGGCTCGCGACCTGGATCGAGGCCCAGCCGGTCGTTCCCGCGGTCTGAGTCCCCCGCCCGGGTGACCTGCGCGCGCCGGAGCGGGCTGACGGCGGCGGGAACCTCCACAGCGGCGGGGGCCTGACGGCAGAGAGCCGGGTGCCCCGACGCTCAGGTGGTCGGCGTGCTGACCGGCGCCTGGACCGGCGCGTCGTGCCGCTGCCCGGACACGGCGATTCCGTCGGACTGGACCCGCGGGGCGGGTGCCGGTGAGGTCTGCACCTCCGGCTCGCGACGCGGGGGAGCCATGGTCGAGTGGGACGTCGAGCGGCGCGCCCGGCGCATCACCGGCCGCTCGACGATGATCCAGCTCGCGATCGCGAGCGGAGCCGTCATGAGAGCCGCGATGAGGTCGTAGAGCCCGAGGTTCCACGACTCGACGGGGCCGAGCGCGAGGACCTGCTGGACCGGGAAGGCATAGATGTAGATGCCGTACGAGATGTCGTTCTTCCGGATCAGGTCGGGGCACGGGAGCGCCGCTCCGAACCACAGGATGAAGTACGCGAGCAGCGGGGAGGCCAGCTGAGCCCCGTACCCGTCGACCACCTTCACCAGGAGGAGGGCGACGCCGAGGGCGACCACGGCCGCGGGCCAGGTCAGCACCAGGCGGTCGCGGATCATGTAGAGCAGCCCGCCGGCCAGGAAGAACGGCAGCAGCCTGATGAGGAAGACCATGTCGATGTTGCCCTGGATGTACGGCCCGAGCCAGGCGATCTTGGCCTGCAGCGCGATGCTGATGGCCAGGGCGATGCCCAGTCCCCACGGTGAGCGCTTGACGAAGCCGATGCACGCGAGGGCGGCGACGACGACGTAGCACATGAACTCGTAGTAGAGGCTCCAGAGCGACCCGTCCCAGGCGCCCAGGTACGGCACCGTGCTCGGCGTCCCGGCGACGTCGTACGCGTTCATGCGCAGGGTCGCGTTGCCGATCACGTACTGGAGGGGCGAGGTCGCCGTGGTGAGGAACCCGTCGAGCGAGTGGTGCGCGTCCCAGTAGCCGAGCGGCGCGAAGACGAACGCCGTGACGACCAGGCAGATGAGGAACGCGGGGAAGATGCGCGCGATGCGGTGGACGATGTACTCGCCGAGCGACTTCGTCAGCCGGCTGCCCGTGATCAGGTACCCGCTGATGGCGAAGAACCCGTAGACCGCCCAGCCCCCGATGTTCTCGCCGCCGTAGTGCGGGCCGACGCCGTCGCCGGACAGGTACCACCCGTGGGCCACGAGCACCATGTAGGCCAGGATCAGGCGGACGAGGTTGAGGCCGTTCCGCCGAGGGTCGAGGCGGACCGCTCCGTACTGCAGGAACCGGACCGCCGCGAGGTGCCCGAGCGGCGCCGGCGTGGTCTGCGTGGGTGTCGTGGCCGTCATGCGCCGTGCTCCAGGAGTCCGAGGAGGTAGGTGCCGTAGCCGGACTTGGCCAGGGCTCCGGCGCGCTCGGCGAGCTCGCCGTCCGTGAGGAAGCCCTGCCGCCAGGCGACCTCCTCGGGTGAGCCGATCTTCAGGCCCTGCCGGTGCTCGACCGTCCGCACGTAGTCGGACGCCTCGAGCAGGGAGTCGAACGTCCCCGTGTCGAGCCAGGCGGTACCACGGGGGAGCACCTCGACGCGCAGGCGCCCCTGCTCGAGGTAGGTGCGGTTGACGTCGGTGATCTCGTACTCGCCGCGGGCGGACGGCTTGAGGTCCCGGGCGATCGCGACGACGTCGTTGTCGTAGAAGTACAGCCCCGGGACCGCGAAGTTGCTCTTGGGCCGCTCGGGCTTCTCCTCGAGGGACAGCGCCTTGCCCTGCGCGTCGAACTCGACCACGCCGTACGACCGCGCGTCGGCCACGCGGTACGCGAACACCGCGCCACCGTCGAGGCCCTCGAAGCGGGACAGCTGCACCCCGAGACCGGGGCCGTAGAAGATGTTGTCGCCCAGGACCAGGGCCGCCTCGTCCTGGCCGATGAAGTCGGCGCCGAGCACGAACGCCTGCGCCAGGCCGTTGGGCTCCGCCTGGACGGTGTACGTGATCGAGATGCCGAACTGGGAGCCGTCACCCAGCAGCCGCACGAACTGATCGGCGTCGTGCGGGGTGGTGATCACCAGCACGTCGCGGATGCCCGCGAGGATCAGGGTCGAGAGCGGGTAGTAGATCATGGGCTTGTCGTAGACAGGCACGAGCTGCTTGCTGACCCCGAGGGTGATGGGGTGCAACCGGGTGCCGGAGCCGCCGGCAAGGATGATTCCGCGCATGGAGCACTAGTGTGCCCTACCGCTCCGCCGGGCCCCGCCTCGCCCCGCGTGCCGCCGGCCCGGCTCGTCAGATCCGCGTGACGACGAGCCCCGCGGCCGGGAGCCCGCCCACGAAGAGCTCGAGGCGCTCGGCCGGGACGAACGCGTGGTTCCACGCCAGCGCGTGATGGATCACTGCGTCCCCGACCACGGCTTCCCACTGGCTGAGCCGCACGTCCACCAGGTCCAGCGACGCCCGGAACGCCTCCAGCTCCTCGAACCCGGCGTCCGGCAGGACCTCCACGAAGAGCACAGGCCTCTGGGCTGCGACGAGCTCGCGCGCGCCGGCCAGGACCCGGTGCTCGGCGCCCTCCACGTCGAGCTTGACCGCCGTCACGCGTGGGCGCCCCGAGGTGGACCAGTGCGTGTCCAGGGTGGTCGCCGGGACCCGCATCGGGACGCTGCCGGCGCGGAAGTCCTCCTGGGTCGAGCTGCTGGTCTCCACCAGGCCGGAGTCGGGCGGGACGAACAGCTCGACCTCCCCGACGACGTCCGACACCGCCACCTCGAGCACGCGCACCCGGCGCCCCGAGCGGTTGAGGGCGAGGTTCTCCCGCATGAGGCGGGCCACCGGCGGGTAGGCCTCGAAGGCGTGGACGGTCACCCCTGGGACGGTCGAGGCGATGAGGGCGTAGACGCCCGTGTTGGCGCCCACGTCGAAGAACGTCCCGCCGGCCGCGCGCAACGTCGCCAGGAGCACGTCGGGCAGCGGGCGCTCGTAGCCCCACCACCCCGCCTGGTGGAAGGCCTCCACGCACTGGTCGGTGCCCTGACGGCGCAGGGCCTTGACGCGCCGTGTCCGCAGGTCGTGGACGTCGGCCGGGACGCGGACGGCGACGATCTCGCCTCCAGAGCGGCGGCGGTCCAGGCGGTCCGCGACCGTGTGGGCACCGGCCGCCTCGAGAGCGGCGATGACAGCCTGCGACGACGCACCGGCCTGGGCGACACGCCTGCGCAGACCCGTGGCCACGTCACGCAGGCCGGCGACCGAGCTCGGAGGCGAGGTCATGCCCCATGCATACCCTGCCTACCCGGTGACAGTCACCGTCCGGCACCCGAGAGGTGGGTTGTTCCCGGGTGTGGCGTTGATGGCGTAGAAGCAGACCGTGTGCTTGCCCACCGCGGCGGTCGCCGTCCCGGTGAACCCGTGGTCGGGACCTCGGTGGTAGAACGCGTCGACGTCCGGACGGGGGCTGTTGGCCAGGAGCGCCTGCGAGGCTGAGTCGACGTACATGTGCACGGTGATGGGGTCGGTGGTGTCCGGGTCGAGCGCCCAGCCGGTGGCCGTGATCGTCGTGCCACTGGCTGTGACCGTGTCGATCACGCCGATCGGGTCCTGGTTCTTGACCGTCACGGTGCGGCACCCGAGCGTGGTGTTCGTCCCCGGCGTCGCGTTGATGGCGTAGAGGCAGACCGAGTGGGTGCCTGTCGCGGCGGGCATCGTCGCGACGAAGCCGTGCAGCGCGCCCAGGTGGTAGAAGGCGTCGACGTCCGGGCGTGAGGCGTTCGCGACGAACGCCTGGGACGACCCGTCGACGTACATGTGGACGGTCACCGGGTCGGTCGTGTCGGGGTCGAGGGCCCAGCCGCTGACCGTGACCGACGACGGCGTGGTCGTCACCGAGTCGAGCGAACCGATCGGTGCCTGGTTGCGCACCGTGACCGTGCGGCAGCCGAGCGGCTTGCTGTCGCCCGGTGTGGCGTTGATGGCGTACGTGCAGACCGTGTGGCTACCGGGCGCCGCAGGCATGGTGGCCGAGTAGCCGTGCAGGTCGCCCAGACCGAACGCCGCGCCGATGTCCGGGCGGGAAGTGTTGGCGGTGAAGGCCGCCGAGGCCCCGTCGACGTACATGTGGACGGTGATCGGGTCCTTGGTGTCGGGGTCGAGAGCCCAGCCGCTGGCCGTGACCGACGTCGGGGTGGTCGTCACGGAGTCGAGGAAGCCGGTGGGCGTGTGGTTGACCACGGTGACGCTGCGGCACCCCAACGACCGGTTCTCGCCGGGTGGCGGCTTCAGGGCGGTGAGGCAGACGGTGTGGGTCCCGGGCTGGGCCGGCATGGTCGCGGTGAAGCCGTGGTTGGCCCCGTTGTGGAACGCGGCGTCGACATCGGGCCGCGGCCCGTCGGCGAGGAACGTCTGGGTCGCCGCGTCGACGCTCATCTGGACGGAGATCGGTGCGGTGGTGTCCGGGTCCATCGCCCAGCCGGTCGTCGTGATGGACGTCGCGTCGGAGGTCTCGGTGTCGAACGCGCCACGCGGCGGGCTGGGAACCTGCACCGTGCGGCAGCCGAGAAGGGTGTTCCCCGAACCGATGTCCGAGTTGAGCGCCCACGCGCACACGTTGTGCTGCCCGGGCGTCGTCTGCACCGTCGCCGAGAACCCGTGGTTCGCCCCACGGTGGTAGGCGGCGTCGACGTCGGGACGCGACGTGTTCGCCACGAAGGCGGTCGAGGTGTCGTCGACGTAGATGTGCACGGTGATCGGGTCGGTGGTGTCGGGGTCGAGCGCCCAGCCGGTGGCGGTGACCGAGGTCGAGGCGGTCGTCACCGAGTCCAGGAACCCGATGGGCGGGACCCCTGTCGGGTTGCCGAACCAGTCGGAGAAGTACTGGTAGAAGTTCCGGTTCCCGTACGACGAGCACGAGTCGCCGGTGCCGTAGCCGGCGGCGAGGGAGGCGGCGTTCGGCTGGTAGGGCGTGTAGTCGTACAGCCCGGCCGTGGCCTTGTTCTGGATGAAGACGGTCGACGAGCCGCAGGCGACGTTGGGGTGGAAGCGGATGGTGTTGTTCATCCCCGCCCGGTAGTTGAAGTTCTGCGGGTTCATCGCGTAGTTCTTGAACTGCGCGGCAGCCGAGTACACCTGGTTGAAGAAGCCGTAGTAGAGGGCGTCGCACGGTGCGGTGTCCGGGCAGCCGTAGCCCATCGCCTTCTGGTAGCGGGTCGCGGTCAGCGAGGCGCCGGAGGCGGTGATCAGGCCCTGCTCCTTCTGCAGGGTGACCAGGATGACCCGGGGGTTGATCCCGCACCCCGCGGCGACCTTGGCGATGATGTCCGACGCCCGCTCACCGGTCGCGCCCGTGTACCCGCCCGGGCACTTGGCGTCGGGGGCCCGGGTGACGGTGTCCTGCCGGTAGCTCTTCAGGCACGGCGTGCCGTCGGCGTTCGGCACGCAGCTCGCGCCCTTGGTGTCCAGGAACGACTGGACCCCCGCCGCGGTCATCGTGCTGGAGTCGTAGAAGATCGCGTCGCTGATGATGTAGCCGGGGTTGAACTTCGTCAGGTCCGCAGCGGCAGCGGGGCCGGCCGCCCCGGGCAGGAGGGCTCCGGCGACGGCGACGGCACCGAGGAGGGCGAGCAGGGCTCGGCGCAGGGGTCGGGCGGTCATCACGGAACCTCTATCGTCACGGCGTCGGACAGACCTGAGCTGGTGGGCGAGACGTACCCCAGGACGGCCGACCAGGAGCCGGCCGCGAGCTGGGTGCGGGGTATCGACAGTGTCCCGCAGGTGGTGGTGGTCGCGTCGGCGGTCGCCGGGCGGCTCACCGAGGCCGTGCGCGAGCCCGAGGTGAGCGTCAGGGTGCAGGTGCCGCCGGTCTCGATCACGTCCGCGAACCCGCCCACCGAGACGGCGCCGGCGGCGGCGTCGTAGCCGGAGAAGGTGATGGTCAGCACCGCGCGCCCCGGCGTCGTCGGCGCCGGCTCGGCGGTGACGGGCGGCTCGTCGGGTCCGACCGACGGCTGGGGAGCCGACTCGGACGGGCTGGGAGCCGGCTCGGACGAGGCCGTGGGGGAGGGCGTCGCACTCGCGGTCGCGGTCGCGGTCGCGGTGACCGACGGCAGGCTCGGCGTGGGTGAGGCGGAGGCCTCGTCGGCGCCGGGGCTGGTCAGCTGGTGCGCGAGGAGCACCACGGCGCCGGCCAGGAGGGCGACGACGACAGCGATGAGCGCGACACGCCGAGCGGTGGGGGGCACGGGAACCTCAGGGACGGGGAACAGGGCCGGAGCGCTCCCACGGTACGGGGTGCGCCGCACGCGCCGGGGTACCCGGGAGGTGGGCGCGCCGACGGTCAACCGACGGTCGAGGCGGAGTCGGGAGCACCCCGGTGGAGTACGCGGCGCGATCGCGGCCATCCGGGTGACGTCGCAGGTGCATCGGGGTTTCGCCCTCGGCGGCGCACCAGCCCGTGGCACGATCGCCGGCGGGGGCCAACGAGGTCCACCACTCTCAGGGGGTCCTCATGCGTCGAACCCTGGCCGTCGTCGCGGCCGCTGCGCTGTCCGTCTCCTTGTCCGTCGGTGCAGCACCGGCGGGAGCAGCCGCTCCGCCGCCGGTGTCGGTGCCCCTGATGCCCGGACCGGTGCAGCCGAACAGCCAGACGTTCGGCGCGGCCGTGATCGGCGACGACGCCGTGTACACCCAGACCCCTGATGCCTCGGCGGCGTGGCACAACGAGATCTACAGCCGCCCCTTCGTGACGACCGCGACCGGCACCGCCCTCGGTGAGCCGCGCCGCGTGGCGTCGTCCGGCTGGTCGATGGCCGAGCATGCCGGGACCCTGGCCTACCTCAGCTGGCCCGACGAGCGGCTCGTGCTCCGGGCGCCCGACGGCAAGGAGACGTACCCCGCCTGGGGGGACGACTACGCCATCGGCAACGGTGTCTCCTCCCTGAGCGCACGCTGGCTCGTGGCCGGGGGCATGATCTACGACCTCGCCTCCGGTGCGTCGTACGACCTGGGCCCCTTGTCGGTCGGTCTGCCTCCCTTCGGCTGGGCTCCGCTGGTCAACGAGGCGACCGCCACCGACGACCGGGCAATCTGGACGGCGTACGTCCCCGTGGGCGACTCCTACGAGATGGGCGTCTTCACCGTGTCCCTGGGCCCCTCGGGACCCCAGGGACCGGCGACGCTCCTCGACACGGCGAGCCTGGGAAGTGAGTGGCTCCGACCGATCGGCGTCGCCACCGCGGGGGACGTGACCTGGCTGCACGAGGCCTTCGTCGACGCCGGTACCACGTCGTCCCTGACCACGGGCGTGCGCTGGGTCTCCGGGTCTGCGGTGACGCTGCCCTTCGGCGAGATCGTGCTGCCCTCGTCCGACGGCGCGAACTTCGTCGGCGTGAGTGGCACGCAGGTGAGCGTCGGGTTCCAGACCTCGGGGACCGACCTCGTCACGGTCGACCTGGCTCACCCGACTGCCACCCCGGTGAGCAGGTGGTTCTCCCTCGCCACAGTCCTCGAGGTGCGCGGCTCGCTCGTCGCGACCTCGGACGACGGCGGCCTGCCCATGCGCCTCATCGACGTGCAGGACAGGCCGATCACCGCCGGGGAGGACCTCCCGCCGAGTGTGACCACCGTCGAGCCCCCGAGCGGCAGCCCGCTGGGCGGGACCGCCGTGACCATCACCGGGCTCGGAGTGGCTGCGGCGACGTCGGTGACGTTCGGGGGAGTCGCGGCGACCGGGCTCCAGGTGCTCTCGCCCTGGGCCATCAAGGTCACCGCACCGGGCCATGCCGCCGGTACGGCTCCCGTCGTCGTGACGACCCCGCTGGGCACGAGCGCCGGCACGGCCTTCACCTACATCCCCTACGTCGGGCAGACCCCGTCGCGCGTCCTGACCGACCTCGTCGTCCCGCCCGGTGTGGTGCG
>DASXVR010000358.1:0-1802 GCA_036504175.1 Actinotalea sp.
GCAGCATCCGTCCCGCTCCCCGCACCGTCCAACGGACTGTCGTCGGCCCGGCGGTGGAGCGGTCTGGCGATCGCGACGGCCGGCCTGCCCCTGCTCACCGTCGTCCTCGTCGGTGCGCGCGGCACGTTCTCGCTCGGGAGCATCCTGCTGCTCTTCCTCCTCGCGGACGTCGTGGTCGCGGCGGTGGGTGGCCTGTGGCCCGGCGTCCTCGCGGCCTGCGCCTCGCTCTTCGCAGCCAACTGGTTCCTCACGCCCCCGTTCCACACGCTCGCGGTCGAGAGTCGCGACAGCATCGTCGAGCTGGTGGTCTTCGCCGTCGTCGCGCTGATCGTGAGCTTCGCGGTCGAGCTCGCGGCGCGCGACCGGGAGCGGGCCGGCCGGCTCGAGCTCGAGGGGCGGCTCCTGGCGCGGCTGGCCCGCCAGCCGGCGTCGGAGGTGAGCCTGCCCCAGGTGCTCGAGCAGGTGCGCGAGCTCTTCGGCATGAGCACCGCCGCCCTCGTGCGCCAGGGCGCTGGTGGGCCGGAGGTCGTCGCCCACGTGGGCGAGTCGCCGGGTGGCGAACCGTCGGCCATCCGGGTGGCCGCAGGCGGCGACCTCTTCCTCGTGGCTCACGGTCCGCGCCTCTTCGCCGAGGACCGACGCGTGCTCGAGCGTCTCGCGGCGACGGCCGCCCGGGCCTGGGAGTCGCAGATCCTCGCGGCCCACGCCACCGCGCTGGCGGAGACGGACAGGGTGCGATCCGCGCTGCTGGCCGCCGTCAGCCATGACCTGCGGACGCCCCTGGCCGGGGTCAAGGCGGCTGTCGGCAGCCTCCGTCAGAGCGACGTCACCTGGTCCGAGCAGGAGCACGCGGAGCTGCTGGCCACCATCGAGGACTCCGCCGACAGGCTCACCGACCTCATCTCCAACCTCCTCGACATGAGCCGTCTGCAGGCCGGCGGGGTGACGGCCCAGCGGGTCCCGGTCGCGATCGACGAGGTGGTCTCCCGGGCGTTGCTGGACATCCCGAGCCAAGGGTTGCAGATGGACGTCCCGGACGACCTCCCGCTCGTGCTCGCAGACCCGGGGCTGCTGGAGCGGGTCGTGGCCAACCTCGTCGACAACGCGCGCCGGTACAGCCCTGTCGGCCGGCCGGTGGAGGTCGCCGCCACGACTACCGGCGGCACGGTCGTGCTCACCGTGCGCGACCACGGTCCCGGGGTGCCGCACGAGCACTGGACCACGATGTTCGCGCCGTTCCAGCGCGTCGGCGCCGGCACGGCAGGCACCGGTGGCGGAGCAGGTGGCCCGGGTGCCGGTGCGCGGCCCGCAGCCGGAGCCGCCCCGGCGGCCGCCGCGGGCACGGGGAGCGGTCTCGGGCTCGCCATCGTCGAGGGCTTCTGCCAGGCGATGGAGATGGTCGTCCGCCCCGCGGACACCCCCGGCGGCGGCCTGACGATGACTGTCGAGATGGCGACGGCCTCGTGACCCGGATCCTCGTGGTGGACGACGACCCTGCCCTGCTGCGGGCGCTGGCGATCAACCTGCGCGCCCGCAAGTTCGAGGTGGCCACCGCCGCCGACGGCCGGAGTGCCCTCGAGCAGGCGAGCGCGTTCGTCCCCGACACCGTGGTCCTCGACCTCGGCCTGCCCGACATGGACGGCGTCGAGGTGGTGGAGGGACTGCGCGGCTGGACGAACGTGCCGATCATCGTGCTCTCGGCCCGGGACACGCAGTCGGCCAAGGTCGACGCGCTCGACGCCGGGGCCGACGACTACATGACCAAGCCCTTCGGCATGGACGAGCTGCTGGCCCGGATCCGC
>DASXVR010000359.1:0-2153 GCA_036504175.1 Actinotalea sp.
ACCAGCGCGATCTTCGTGGGCTTCGAGAGTGCGCCGAGCCCGGATGACGCTCGCGGACAGAGGTACCTCCGCGAGACGGTGGAGAGCTACGCCGCCCTGGCGACCACTGACGCAGTGCTGCGCCCGGTCATCGACACCGTCGGCGGATTCCCGACTGTGGATGGTCTGGCCAGCGCGGTGCACATCGAGGTCCCGGACGACAGCGTCCTCATCGAGGTCGGCGTCACCGGCGGTCCCGAGGACGCCGCGAGTGCGGTTGCCGAAGCGATCGCCTCACAACTGGTCGCGACGACGAACGCGGACGCTCAGAGGGTGCCGGGCTTCGGTCGGGTGACGCTGCAGGTGGTTCCCGGAGTGTCGGCTCCGGGTTCGCGATCGACTATCGAGATCACAGCGCGCGTGCTTGCAGGTCTCTGCGTGGGCGCCCTGGTGGGTGCAGGGCTCGTGACGGCACGCGCGGTGTGGAGGGCGCGTACGGCGGAGGTGTAGCGGCGCTCGAGAGGCTAGCCGCCGCCCGCGTGCCGCTGCGCCCGCGGCAGTGGGCTGGGCCCCGGCTACGGTTCGCGCATGGCCAATCTGAGTGAAGTCGGCGATCGAGACGCGTGGCGCTGCTGGCTGTGCGATGAACCAGTGGACCCCGAGGCATCGGTCAACTCCGATCGCGGCCCGAGCGTCGACCTCGGCGTCGCCAAGACCAAGAAGGCCGCAGCCGGCGTCGAGCGGCTCGCGCACCGCGCCTGCAACACCCGCCGGGGAGCGGTCAAGCCGGTGGTGCCGTGGTCGCCCGAGCTCTTCGTCGTCGACCCTGCACCGATCGTGGCGACCGTCGAGCGCCTCGGGCGCAAGGGCGGGCGCGAGGTGGTCGCGCGGTGCCCGAGCCGTGCGGACGCCGACCTCGCCGCCGCCTGGCTGGTCGACCGGTTGTCGCGCTTCTCCCCCGAGCTGGTCGTCACGACGCAGGTCGAGTCGGGCGGTGGGCAGTTCCTGCTGGTGCTGCGCGGCGCCTGACACCTCCCGAGGCTCACGGTGGGAGGTCGTCGTCGCCGTCCTGCGGGTCGTCTGCCCACTCGCCGGTGAAGCGGACCTCCGCCGCCTGCGTCTCCTCCACCAGGGTGGCCAGCAGCTCCGCGGCGGTCGTCGAGCGGAGCAGTGTGAACTGGTCCATCGAGCTGAGCGGCGCGATGCCGGCGACCTGCCAGATGCGTTCCGTGGGCTCGGCGGACAGCTCGATGTCGGACGCCCAGGGCAGCTCGACGAACTCGCTCGCCCTGGTCAAGGTCGCGCGCACCAGGGCTTCGGCGTCCGCGAGTGCGGACACGGTGGGTGCGTCGAGCTCCAACGGCGCGAGCTCGCGGACCTCGGCCCGTGGGAACGGGTCATCCTGGAGCCACCGCACCACCTCGAACCGTGCGGCACCGGTCGCGAGCAGCCCGATCGACCCCTCGGCGATCTCCACCGAAGCGATCCGCGCCACCGTGCCTACTCCGAACCGGACGTCGCCACCGCCCACCTCTGAGCCGCGCTCGATGAGCACGACGCCGAACTCGCGCTCCGTCTGTCCGAGCACCGACGAGAGCATGGCGATGTAGCGCGGCTCGAAGACTCGCAGCGGCAACGGCATGCCCGGCAGCAGCACGGAGCCGAGCGGGAACATCGCCAGCTCACGCGTCTCGCCAGACATGACTGCGATCCTGCACCGCCAGGTCCGGCGAGGCGAGCCCTGCCGCAGGCATCCTGCACGGCGACCACCAGCGCGACGACGCCGATGCTCACCCTGAGGCGGGCCTCGCCTGCTCCAGGTTCGACTGGTGAGGCCGGGAGAGCCAGTCCTGCTCCAGACGCGCGTCGACCGGTTCCACTCCCCGCCGCAGCGCGTCGATGTAGGCACGATCGGCGGCCAGGCGGGCCGCCACCTCGGGACCCGTGGCAACCGCACCGTGGCCGGGGACCAGGACATCGACGTGCCGGGCGGCCTCACCCAGCCGGTCGAGTGCCGTCTCGAAGGCGCCCACCTGATCGGGGCGGCGAGCGTCAAGGAGCGGGATGAGGACGTCGGAGAGCATGTCACCGGCGAGCAGGACACCACGGTCGGCGAGCAGCACGGCGGCGTGGCCGATCGCGTGCGCCTCGTGCTCGATGATCTCGCCCGGCAC
>DASXVR010000360.1:0-7545 GCA_036504175.1 Actinotalea sp.
GGACGGAGACAGTCGTGCCTGACGCACGCGCCGGACGCCCGGTGACCGACCGCATCCGCCTGACCGGCATCAGCGCCACGGGTCACCACGGGGTCTTCGAGCACGAGCGGCGTGACGGCCAGACCTTCGTGGCCGACGTCGTGCTGCACGTGGACACCCGGCCCGCCGCGGCCGGGGACCGCCTCGACCTCACGACCGACTACGGCGTGCTGGCCGAGCAGGTCGTCGGGGTGCTCGAGGGCGAGCCGGCCGACCTCATCGAGACGGTCGCCGAGCGGATCGCCGCCGCGGCCCTCACCCACGCCGGTGTCGTCGCCGTCGACGTCGTGCTGCACAAGCCGCAGGCGCCGGTGACGGTGCCGTTCACGGACGTGTCCGTGGAGATCCACCGCAGCCTCGAGGACCCGCCCGTCGTGGGCGCGCCCCCCGTGACGGTCGCCTGGCCCGCTGCTCCGCCGCTCGACGCTGCGGCCGGCGAGCAGCACGGCCGCCGGGTGCGCGACGCCCCCGCGCCCGTCGCGGACCTCGCCGGTGCACTCGGTGCTCTCGCCGGCGGTGTCCCCGCCGCCGGTACGCCCGCCGTCGAGCAGGACAGGTTCGACCGCGCGCCGAGCGAGCCGGTGGACGTCGTCCTGGCGCTCGGGTCGAACGTCGGCGCGAGCCACGAGACCCTGCGGCGCGTGGTGCACGAGCTCGCTGCGCTGCCGGGCCTCGAGGTCACCGCCATCGCGCCCCTCGCCCGGACCGGGTCGGTCGGCGGCCCCGAGCAGCCCGACTACCTCAACACGGTGGTGCTGGGCCGCACGGTGCTGAGCCCCCGCGCGCTCCTGCACGCCTGCCAGGAGGTCGAGACGCGGTACGGGCGGGTCCGCGAGGAGCGCTGGGGGCCCCGGACCATCGACATCGACATCGTCGCCTACGGCTCGACCGTTGCCGTCGCAGACGACCTCGAGCTGCCGCACCCGCGGGCCCACGAGCGAGCCTTCGTGCTCGAGCCGTGGGCCCAGGTGGCTCCCGACGCGTTCCTGCCCGGCCTCGGCGGGGGCCCGGTCGCGGCGCTCGCCGGTACGGCACCCGACCGTGGCGGCATCCGCTGGATGGCGCTCGACTGGTGGGCCGGCCCCGAGTCCGGAGCCTCATGAGGCGGACGCCCGTGCGGCGGCTCCTGGTCGTCGCAGCCCTGAGCCTGGCTGTGTCCTCCGCCGGCCTGCGCCTCGCCGAGGGGCAGGGTGCCACGCTGCTGCCGGTCCCGGCCCTGGCGAGCGCGGTGGTGCTGCTCATCGCGGCGCTGGTGCTGGGACTGGGCTGGACGGTGCGGCAGTACACGAAGGGCAAGCGGCCCAGCCTCGACCCGTTGCTCGCCGCGCGGACCGTGGTGCTCGCGACGGCGTCGACCTACACCGGGGCGCTCCTGACCGGCTGGTACGGCGGGCAGGTGGTCGTCGTGCTGCGCGACCTGATCTACCCGGCCCGGCGTGCCGTCGCGGTGGCGGGCGGGGCCGCGCTGCTCTGCGCCGTCATCCTCGTGGTGGCCGGTCTCGTCGTGGAGCGCTGGTGCGAGGTGCGGCCGCGTGACCCCGACGACCCGGGCGGCGGCGCACCGTCGGCGGCACCGGGACCTGTGGCCTGACACCGGCGGCGGCCTGCCGATGGCCCGTCGCGACGGTGGAAGGATGGTGACCATGACTGAGCCCGTCCCCTTCGGGGATCCCGCACCGACGGCTCCCGCCCCCGGTGCATCCCTGCTCGCCCAGGCAGGGCCGTTCGACCCGCCGAACGTCCGGTGGCAGCCGGTCTCGCGCAAGCTGATCACGGTCCGGCTGACGACGGTGGCGATCGTGCTGGTCCTCCCGCTGCTCGGGAGCATCGCCCTCGCCGCGTTCGGCGGCGTCCCCGGCCTGTGGGCCATCCCGGGGCTGGTGGTGCTGGTCGGTCTCTGGGCGGTGGTGCTCGTCCCGCGTCAGGTGCGTGCCATGGGCTACGCCGAGCGCGACGACGACCTGCTGATCCGCCGGGGCGTGATGTTCCGCAACCTCGTCGTCGTGCCGTACGGACGCATGCAGTTCGTCGACGTCCAGCAGGGACCGCTCAACCGGTGGTGCGGGATCGCCACCGTCCAGCTCCACACGGCGTCGCCCGGCAGCGACGCGGCGATCTCCGGCCTCGCCCGGGAGGAGGCGGGACGGTTGCGTGACCGCCTCGCGGCTCGCGGCGAGGCGCAGCTGGCCGGCCTGTGAGCACCGCACCGGTCAAGGCAGGCATGGCGCCCGTCACCTGGCGGCGCGTCCACCCCGTCACGCCCGTGGTCAAGGGCTGGAAGATGGTCGCCGCGATCCTGGTCATCGGGGCGCAGCAGGCAGGCAACAACGTCCGCGACGCCGAGGAGGCCCTCCAGACGTTCGGCTGGGGCATCTTCGGCGCCGTCCTGGTCGGCCTGGGGCTCCTCGGGTTCGTCTACGCGTTCATCGCCTGGCGGATGACCCGCTACGCCATCGACGACGAGCTCATCTACCTGCAGACCGGCGTCGTGTTCCGCAAGCAGCGCAGCGCCCCGCTGGACCGGATCCAGGCCATCGACGTCGTGCAGCCCGTGCTGGCGCGCATCCTGGGCCTGGCCGAGCTCAAGATCGAGGTCGCCGGCGGGCACGACTCCGCCGTGCGTCTGTCCTTCCTCAAGGAGGACGCCGCGCAGGCGCTCCGCAACTCGCTCCTGGCCCGCGCGGCCGGCCTCGACCTGGGGCCCGACCACCAGCGTCAGCAGGCTCCGGCCGCTCCCGAGCGTGAGGTGCTCGTCGTCCCCGTGGGCCGGCTCGTCGTCTCGTTGCTGCGCTCGTTCGTCGTCGTCGTCCCGATCCTCGCCTTCGCCGCGACCGTCGCCGTGGCGTGGTTCAGCCGCGAGGTGGGGGCCGTGTTCGGCATCCTGCCCGTGTTCCTCGGCTCCGCCGGCTACCTGTGGCAGCGCTTCTCCGGCGAGTTCCACTTCCGCGCCGCGCAGTCGCCCGACGGCGTGCGGCTGCGCCACGGCCTCCTGGAGGCGCGGGCCCAGACGGTCCCACCGGGACGGGTGCAGGCCGTGCGGCTCACCCAGCCCTTCCTGTGGCGGGGCAAGGACTGGTGGCGCGTCCAGATCAACGTCGCCGGCTACGGCAAGGCCGACGAGCAGCAGACGGAGAACGTGCTCCTGCCCGTGGGCGAGCGGTCCGACGCCCTGCTCGCGCTGTGGCTCGTCCTGCCGGACCTGGGCGCCCAGGACCCGCGCGGACTCCTCGACGCCGGTCTCAGCGGCGAGGCGGGCGACCCCCGCTTCGTGACGAGCCCACGCCCGGCGCGCTGGCTCGACCCGTGGGCGTGGCACCGCAACGGCTACACCATCACCGACCGCGCGCTCCTGGTGCGCCGGGGCCGGTTCAACCGCGAGCTCGTCGTCGTCCCGCACGCGCGGACCCAGTCCCTCGGTGTGCGCCAGGGCCCGCTCCAGCGCCGGCTCGGCGTGGCGTCGGTGACCCTGCACTCCACCCCCGGTCCGATCCGCCCGCTCATCGCCCACCTCGAGGCGTCGGCGGCCGGCGGGCTCATGGTCGACCAGGCGGCCCGCGCCCGCCAGGCGCGCGCCGCCGCAGGTCCGGAGCGGTGGATGCTCGACCTGCGTGAGCAGGCACGCGCCTCGCTGCGGACCGATGCTCCGGCGCGGCTCGACCTGCCGATCGGACCCGCATGACCCAGCCCGGCCGCCTCGGCGTCGGCGTCGTCGGCGCCGGCCGGGTGGGTGCCGTCCTCGGCAGCGCGCTGCGGGCGGCGGGCCACGCCGTCGTCGGGGCCAGCGGCATCTCGGCCGCGAGCCGCGAGCGCATCGAGACCCTCCTGCCCGGCGTGCCGGCCCTCGAGGTCCAGCAGGTCGTCGAACGGGCCGAGCTGGTCCTGCTGACGGTCCCCGACGACGCCCTCGCCGACCTGGTGGAGGGTCTGGCGCGGCTGGGTGCCTGGCAGCCGGGGCAGATCGTGGTGCACACCGCCGGCGCCTTCGGGACCGACGTGCTCGCACCGGCCAGGGCCGCGGGCGCCATCCCGCTGGCCATCCACCCCGCGATGACCTTCACCGGCACCTCCCTGGACATCGCCCGCCTCGTCGGCTGCAGCTTCGCGGTGACCGGTCCGGGCCCGGTGCTGCCCATCGGGCAGGCACTGGTGGTGGAGGTCGGCGGCGAGCCGGTGGTGGTAGCCGAGGAGGCGCGGCCGCTGTACCACGCCGCCCTCGCGCACGGGGCCAACCACCTGGTCGTGCTCGTCGCGCAGGCGGCGAGCGCTCTGCGGGCCGCCGGGGTCGACGAGGCGGACCGGGTGCTCGGACCGCTGCTGGGCGCTGCGCTCGACAGCGCCGTCCGTGCCACCGCGGCAGACGAGACGGCAGGTGTCTCGAGCCTTACCGGACCGGTCGTCCGGGGAGACGCCGGCACCGTCGCGGCCCACCTCGCCCAGCTGAGCGCCCTGGCCGCGCGCGACCCGGGCTCGGCCGACGTGCTCCCGTCGTACCGGGTCCTGGCGCGCTCGGCGACCACCCGCGCCCTGGCCGGGAACCGCATCTCGACCGCTGCGGCCCAGCGGCTGCTCGACGTGCTGGCGGACGGTGCGCAGGCGGGCACCCCGGGCACGACACCGACGGAGGACCGATGACAGCCCACCCTGGACCCGGCACCGGTGCACCTGCCGGCGCCGGACCCCAGCCCCGCATCGTGACCACGCGGGAGGCTCTTGCAGCTGCTCTCGCCGACCGCCCCGCCCGCCGGGCCGTGGTCATGACCATGGGCGCCCTGCACGCGGGGCACCTGGCCCTGGTCCGCGAGGCGCGGAGCCTGGCCGACCAGGTCGTCGTCACCATCTTCGTCAACCCGCTCCAGTTCGGGCCGCAGGAGGACCTGGCCCGCTACCCGCGTGACCTGGCCCGCGACGTCGAGCTGCTCGCGGGCGCGGGAGCGGACCTCGTGTTCGCCCCGGACGTGGACGAGGTCTACCCCGGTGGGGACCCGATCGTGCGGGTCACCGCGGGCGGCATCGGCGCGCTGTGGGAGGGCGCCCAGCGTCCTGGCCACTTCGACGGCGTCCTGACCGTGGTGCTCAAGCTCCTGAACCTCGTGACGCCCGACGTCGCCCTCTTCGGGCAGAAGGACGCCCAGCAGCTCATGGCGGTCCGCCGCATGGTGCACGACCTCGACGTGCCGGTCCAGGTCGTGGCCGTCCCCACCGTGCGGGACGAGGACGGGGTGGCTCTCTCCTCCCGCAACGCGTACCTGACGCCCGACGAGCGGGTCGTCGCCCGGTCGCTGTCGAGGGCGCTGCGTGCCGGTCAGGCCGTGGCCCTGGCCGGTGGCGAGGCCACCGACGTCCGCGCTGCAGCTGCGGACGTCGTCAAGGCGCAGACTGGTCTCGTGGTGGACTATGTGGCGCTGGTCGACCCCGCCACCGCCCGCCCGGTCGGTGCTGGTCACCGGGGCGAGGCGGTCCTGGCGGTCGCCGGACGGGTGGGCGCGACGCGCCTGATCGACAACGTGGTCCTGGACCTCGGGGTCCGTGCGGACCCCGGCCCGGGACAGGAGGAGGAACGATGACCGCGAGCAGCCGGATGCGCCCGATGATGCTGGGCAAGGTGCACCGCGCGACGGTCACCGGCTCCGACCTGGACTACGTCGGCTCGATCACCGTCGACGGCGCCCTCCTCGAGGCCGCTGACATCTGGGAGGGCCAGCAGGTCGACGTCGTCGACGTGACCAACGGCGCACGGCTCACCACCTACGCGATCGCCGGGGCGCGCGGGTCAGGGGTGGTGTGCCTGAACGGGCCCGCTGCCCACCTGGTCCACCCGGGCGACCTCGTCATCGTCATCGCCTACGGCCTGCTGCCCGACGACGAGGCGCGCACATACACCCCGCACGTGGTCCACGTCGACGAGGCGAACCGGATCGTGGACGTCGGCGGGGACCCCGGCGCGGCGCCGGAGGGTCTGCGGACCACCGCGGTGCCGTGGCGGAGCGAGAGGTGAGGCTCGGTAGACGCCTCTCGGCCCCCGGACCGGGGTGGACGGTCTCCGCGGACGTCGTGGTGATCGGGTCGGGCATCGCCGGGCTGACCGCTGCCCTCGCACTGCGCACCCGGGTGCCGCGCGTGCTGCTGGTGACCAAGGGCGTACTGGCCTCCGGCTCGACCGTCTGGGCGCAGGGCGGGATCGCCGCGGCCCTGGACCCGAAGGACTCTCCCGCGGCCCACCTGGCCGACACTCTCACCGCCGGCGGCGGCCTGTGCGACGAGGCGGCCGTCGAGGTGCTCGTGACGGAGGGCCCGGTACGGGTCCGCGAGCTCGTGGGCCTGGGTGCCAACTTCGACATCGCCGCGGACGGCAACCTCTCGCTGACCCGCGAGGGCGGTCACGGCGCCGACCGGATCGCCCACGCCGGCGGGGACGCGACAGGCGCCGAGATCTCGCGCGCCCTGGTGGCCCAGCTCGAGGCGGTCAGGTCCGACCCGGGCATCGAGGTCATCGAGCACGCCCTGGTCCTGGACCTGCTGACCGCCGCACCGGACGCCGACGGACGGCCCGGACCGGTCTGCGGGGTGACCCTCCACGTGATCGGCGAGGGCAGCCGGGACGGGATCGGCGCCGCTCTGGGACGCGCCGTCGTCGTCGCCACCGGGGGGATCGGGCAGGTCTACCAGTCCTCGACGAACCCGGCCCAGGCGACAGGTGACGGCCTCGCCGCCGCGCTGCGTGCCGGCGCGGACGTCGGGGACGTGGAGTTCGTCCAGTTCCACCCGACGGTGCTCTGGCTGGGCGCCGGGGTGAAGGGCCAGCTCGCGCTCGTGTCGGAGGCCGTGCGCGGTGAGGGAGCGCTGCTCCTCGACGTCGACGGCGTGCGCTTCATGCCCGACGTCCACCCGCTCGCCGAGCTCGCCCCGCGGGACGTCGTCGCCCATGCCATCGTGCGGCGCATGGCCGCGACGTCGGCCGACCACGTGTTCCTCGACGCGCGTCACCTCGGCGCCGACTTCGTCCGGGGCCGCTTCCCGACCATCTACGAGCGGCTGATGGCCGAGGGGATCGACCTGACCGCAGACCTGGTGCCCGTCGCGCCGGCCCAGCACTACCACTCGGGCGGCATCGTGACCGACCTGGACGGGCGCTCCACCCTGGACGGCCTCTACGGCGTCGGCGAGGTGGCGTGCACCGGGGTCCACGGGGCCAACCGGCTCGCCTCGAACTCCCTGCTGGAGGGCCTGGTGTTCGCGCACCGGGCGGCGCTGGACATCACGGCACGGGTCGCGGCAGGTGAGCTGCCCCAGCTCGAGCCGGTGGAGCGCGCAGGTGCCCCCGTGCTGGTCGCGGCGGCAGCCCGCAGCCGCGTGCAGCGCATCGCGCAGCACGGGCCCGGCGTGATCCGCACCGGTGACGGGCTGGCGGCTGCCGAGCGTGCCCTAACGGCCGTCCCCACCCATGCGCAGGACGTCCCCGGCGTCGTGGCGGCGCCCCAGACGGCGGAGTGGGAGACCACGAACCTG
>DASXVR010000361.1:0-2445 GCA_036504175.1 Actinotalea sp.
CGGGGTGGACGCGGTGCAGGGCACGCTGCCGCGCGAGGCGGGCGACCGGCTGGCCGGCTCGTACGTGAACTCCTACATCGGCAACGACGTCGTCGTGCTGCCGGTGTTCGACGACCCGCACGACGCCGCTGCCGTCGCCGCGTACACCGAGCTGTTCGCGCCGCGCAGGGTCGTCACGGTGCCGGGGCGGGAGATCCTCCTCGGCGGCGGCAACGTCCACTGCATCACCCAGCAGCGACCCTCCGGCCGCTAGCTCCGGCGCCGGGCCGCACGCCCGCGCCACCCCTGACACCCCTCACTGGAGGTCGCCCCGGCGACCGACCGCTCCCAGCCATACCCCCAAGCTCTGCCATGCCCCAGAACCGCCAAGCCCCACGACAGCCATGCCCGCAGACCGACGCGGGCGCCGCACGAGACGAGGAACCGACCATGACCGCACGGCACTTCATCGACACGCAGGACCTCACCAAGGCCGAGGTGCTCGACATCGTCCATCTCGGCCTGACGCTCAAGAAGTGCGTGTCCGTCGGCTACTTCCCCCCGCTGCTGCACGGCCGCACCCTCGGGATGATCTTCGAGCAGTCGTCGACGCGCACCCGCGTGTCGTTCGAGACCGCGATGGCCCAGCTCGGCGGCCACGCGCAGTACCTGGCGCCCGGGCAGATCCAGCTCGGCGGGCACGAGTCCATCGAGGACACCGCCCGCGTGCTGTCCCGCCTCGTCGACGTCGTGATGGCCCGGGTCGCCCGCCACCAGACGGTGGTCGACCTCGCCGCCCACGCCACCATCCCCGTGCTGAACGGCATGTCCGACTACAACCACCCGACGCAGGAGATCGGCGACCTCATCACGATGGTCGAGCACCTGCCGGCCGGGAAGCGCCTGGAGGACTGCAAGGTCGTGTTCGTCGGCGACGCCACCCAGGTGTGCGCCTCGCTCATGATGATCACCACCAAGATGGGCATGGAGTTCGTCCAGCTCGGCCCGCAGGGCTTCCAGCTGCGCGAGGAGCTCCAGGACATCGGCCGGAGCAACGCCGTCACGTCCGGGGGCAGCGTGTTCGTCACCGACGACACCCACAAGGCCCTCGAGGGCGCCGACTTCGTCTACACCGACGTCTGGTACGGCGACTACGAGGCCGAGCTCGGCGAGGCGGAGCGCCTTGCGGCCTTCATGCCGACCTATCAGGTGAATCCTGAGCTCATGGCACTGGCGAACCCTGGCGCGAAGTTCATGCACTGCCTCCCGGCGACCCGCGGCGAGGAGGTCACCGACGAGGTCCTGGACGGCGAGTGCTCGCTCGCCTTCGAGGAGGCAGGCAACCGGCTCACCGCCCAGCGCGCCCTGCTGGTGTACTTCCTGCGGCCCGAGGTCGCGAACCCGATCAAGGTCGACGTCGCCAAGGCGGAGCTCGAGACGCTCCTCGCCGGGATCCTCTGAGGCGCGGGCGTGTCACGCATCGTCATCGCCCTGGGCGGCAACGCCCTGGGCAGCACCGCGCAGGAGCAGCGCACCTGCATCGACGCGGCCACCCCCTCGCTCGTCGGGCTGATCGCCCAGGGGCACGAGATCATCGTGTCCCACGGCAACGGCCCGCAGGTCGGGGCGATCAGCCTCGCGTTCGAGGTCGCTGCGCAGCACACCCACCGGGTCACGCCGATGGACCTGCCCGAGTGCACGGCCATGAGCCAGGGGTACATCGGCTACCACCTGCAGCAGGGCATCGCCAAGGAGCTGCGCCGGGTGAGGATGCCGTGGCACGTCGCCTCGGTGGTGACCCAGGTCGAGGTCGCGGCCGACGACCCTGCGTTCGCCCACCCGACCAAGCCCATCGGCAGCTTCTACGACGAGGTGACCGCCGACCGGATGATGGAGCAGCAGCCCGGTCTGGTCATGGTCGAGGACTCCGGGCGGGGGTGGCGCACGGTCGTCGCGTCACCCCGGCCGCTGGACATCGTCGAGAGGGACTCGATCCTGAACCTGCTCGACCACGAGTTCATCGTGGTGGCGTGCGGCGGTGGCGGGGTGCCGGTGGTCCGGGACGCGGCGGGGGACTACCAAGGCGTCGCGGCGGTCATCGACAAGGACTTCGCGTCGGCCAAGCTCGCCGAGGTCGTCGGTGCCGACTACCTCTTCATCCTGACCGCCGTGGACCGCGTGGCGATCGGCTTCGGCACGCCCGAGCAGCGCGACCTGGACCACCTCGACCTGGCCACAGCCGAGAAGTACGTCGCGGAGGGTCAGTTCGGCGAGGGCTCGATGCTCCCGAAGGTGCAGGCGGCGATGGGGTTCGCCGCCAGCGGACCGGGACGACGGGCGGTCATCTGCTCGCTCGAGAAGGCACCGTTGGCGATGCGCGGGCTGAGCGGGACGGTGATCAGCGCCTGAGCCCGCGGGCGGCGGCTCAGCGCTTGCCGCCGCCCAGCAGGCCGCCGAGCAGGCCTC
>DASXVR010000362.1:0-4694 GCA_036504175.1 Actinotalea sp.
CGCTTGGTGTACAAGGTCAGCACGGCGAGGAACCGGTGCCACGCGACCCCCATGGTCGGCTGCACGCCGACGACGACGAACCAGGCCATCGAGCACAGGATCTTGACCGTCGCGACGACGGTCACCCACGCCGCGAGCGTCGTCGCCGGCGCCGAGGCCCACGACGAGCCGTACCAGGCGGTCAGCGGGAAGTGCCACGGCGACGCGAGGGTGCCGCCGTCCTGCCGGGCGATCGCGTAGCCCAGGCCGCGCAGCGCCAGCACGGCGAGCACGACGACCAGCACCGTGGCCTCGACGACGTACGCCTGCGCCTGCGAGGACCCGAAGAAGCGCGAGGCGCGGTTCGTCCGCTCGTCGCGCGAGGCGCGGGGGCGGACCAGCTGGCGCCGGACGACGAGCCAGACGATCCCCACCAGTGACAGCCAGGCGATGCCCTCGACGGCCCAGTCGACGACGGGCCAGTGCCCGATGACGGGCACCGTCCAGCGGGGGTCGGTGATCTCCCCGTACCCGTCGACGAGGGTGATGAAGAGGATCGGGAAGGAGACCATCACGGTCCAGTGCGCGATCCGCACGTGGAGGTTGTGCCGGAACCTCTCGTGGCCGAGCGCCTCCCGCAGCATCGAGGCCAGCCGCGGACCGACCGGCCGCCAGCGGCCGGCGAGCGGACGCCCCGCCCGGACCGTCGCGGTGATGCGCCAGACGCCGCGGGCGAAGACGCCGACGCCGACCACGGTCGCGACGACGACGAGGACGAGGCTGGTCGCCCGGAGCGCGCTCACCGGGCCACGGTACCGGCGGAGGTCGCCCGGACCGCCGAGGGGAACGCTCTCAGGAGCGAGGCGCTGCGGTGGAGGCGCGCACGACGACCGAGGTGGCGAGCTCCACGCGACGCGGCGCGCGGGCGCCGTCGCGGGCGAGGTCGATGACCATGCGGGTCGCCTCGCGGGCCATCTCGGCCAGCGGCTGGTGCACGGTGGTGAGCTGCGGCGACACCCACTGGCACAGCTCGACGTCGTCGAACCCGACCACCGAGAGGTCGTCCGGCACGCGCAGCCCCGACTCGCGCGCGGCCTTGTAGACGCCGTAGGCCTGCTCGTCCGAGCCGTTCATGATCGCGGTGGGCGGCTTGGGGGAGCGCAGCAGGTCGAGCGCGTGGAGGCGGCCGCTGTCGACGAGCGAGTCGCCGTAGCGGACCAGCGTGTCGTCGTACGGGATGCCGGCGCGGCGCAGCGCGCTGCGGTAGCCGTCGAGCCGGTCCTGGTGGCAGGCCTGGTCGATGGGCCCCGTGATCATGGCGATCCGCCGGTGGCCGAGCTCGATGAGGTGCTCGGTGGCGTCGCGACCGCCGGCCCAGTCGGTGGCCGCGACCGTGGCCAGGCTCTGGTCGCCCGACCCGACGGGGTCGACGATCACCACGGGCATGTGCAGGCGGGCGATCTCCTCCTTGGCCGCCGGCAGCAGGCGCGAGACGACGAGCACCACGCCGTCGGAGCCGCGCTCGGCGAGGTGGTCGAACCAGTCGGGCGTGCCGACCGGGCCGCCCTGGGTCGTCGTGACCACGAGGTCGGCGCCCAGGCGTGCGGCCTCGCCCTGCGCGCCGCGCAGCAGCGCCGTCGCCCACTGCGTGTCGAGGCTGCTGATGACGAAGTCGATGAGGCCGGCCTCCTGGCCGAGGCGGGGCTTGCGCGCGTAGCCGTGCTCCGTCAGCAGCCGCTCGACCTGCGCGCGGGTGCGCGGCGAGACGCCCTTCCGGCCGTTGAGCACCTTGGAGACCGTCGGCACCGAGACGCCCGCGGCCGTCGCGATCTCCGCGATGGTGACGGCCCTGTTGGTCATGCCCGGTCCTCCGTGTGCGCCCCGCCCGAACCCCTGTTGACGCCCCGAGACGCCGCGTCCTATCGTAGCGGCACGAAAGTTGCTTGGAAAGTTTCTTCCACTCAGGACGCAGCAGCCCGCGCCACCCGGCCCGGGCGGACAAGGGGAAACACAATGCGGACGTCAATGTCGACGCCGCGAGGTCGCCGCTCCGCGGCGATCGCCGCGGTCGCAGTGCTCGCATCGTTGGGGCTCGCCGCGTGCTCGGGCGGGTCGTCGTCCGGGACGCCGACCGGGGGAGCGGGGGCCACCCCGGGCGCCGCGACCACCGGTGACATCACGTGGTGGGGCTGGACGCCGGACGCCACCAACGCGACCAAGCTCATCGCCGAGTTCAACAAGACCAACCCCGGCATCAAGGTCACCTTCGTCTCGAAGCCGATCGACTCCTACGACTCCGTGCTGAGCCCGGCCATCACGTCGACCCAGGGGCCCGACGTGTTCAACGTCGCCCCCGGCTCGGCCAACGGCGGCGTGCAGACGTTCGCCCCCGGCGCGATCGACCTCACCTCGGCCGTCAAGCAGGCGCTCGGCGACGGCTGGAAGGACAAGCTCGCCCCCGCCGGCATCGACCCGATGACGGTCGACGGCAAGCTCGTCGGGCTCTCCGCGGGCGCGGTCTACTCCGGCGGCCTCTGGATCAACCAGGACATCTTCGACAAGTACGGGCTGAAGCCCCCGACGGACCTCGCGTCCTGGAAGAGCGTCTGCGCGACGCTCAAGCAGAACAACGTCGGGTGCTTCGTGCAGGGCGCCGGCCAGTGGGCGTTCGACATGGACACCTTCGAGGCGATCATGGACAACATCGACCCGGGCGCGTACGTCAAGGCGTCGCAGGGCAAGATGAAGTACAGCGACCCCGAGTTCGTCAAGGGCATGGGCATCTGGAAGTCTCTGTTCGACGAGGGGATCATGCAGGCCGGCGCGGTCGGCCTCCAGCAGTACCCGGACGCCAACAACGCCTTCATGTCCGGCAAGTACGCCATGGTCATGATGGGCACCTGGTACACGCAGTACGCCGTCAAGGACCAGATGGTCGCCGCGATGCAGGCGGCCGGCGTGGGCAGCCCGACGCCGATCACCATCACGCCGATCGACTTCCCGGACCTCGCAGGCACGGGCAAGACCGGCAACTACTTCGGTGACGCGGACTACGGGCTCGCCGTCAGCGCCAAGTCCAAGAACCAGGCCGCGGCGACCACGTTCGCGCTGTGGCTCACGACGAACCAGGCCGGCCAGCAGGCCGTGGCGAACACGCTGAACGACATCCCGGCCCTCAAGGGCGTCACCCCGCAGTGGGACCAGATCGCCCTGGTCAGCTCGGACAAGCAGAAGGCCGCGTTGCAGGCCTACACGGAGAAGGCCGGGCAGGGCACGGAGCCGCGGTTCGGCACCGTGAGCGCCGACCTCAACACCGCGTTCCAGAACGCGCTCATCGGGGTCGCGTCGGGCAGCCAGACGGCGGACGCCGCCCTGGCCTCGCTCCAGACCGTCGTCGACGCCCAGAAGTGACCTCGGCTCGGTAGCGGGTCACCCATGCGCGCGACGACGGCGCACGCCGAGGTGGGACGGTCGGTCGGCACGGCCGGCCGTCCCACCCCGGGCGGGGCGCAGACGACACCACGACGGCACCACGTGTCGAGCTCGGGGCTGCCGTGGATCCTCCCGGCGGTCGTGCTCGTGGTCGGGCTGATCTACTTCTCGATCGGCTACACCGGCTACGTCTCGACGCTGAGCTGGAACGGGTTCATCCTGTCCACCCCCAAGCACGTCGGGTGGGCGAACTACTCGAAGATGTTCGCGGACCCGGTCTTCTGGAAGGCGATCGAGCACACCGCGTACTTCTACGTCATCACGTTCGTCGTCCAGACGACCATCGGCTTCGTCTTCGCGGCGCTCATGCACTCGCGGCTCAAGCTCGGCGTGATCTACAAGGTCATCATCTTCGTGCCCACGGTGCTGGCGCCGGCCACGATGGCCCCGGTCTTCCGGCAGGTGTTCGACGCCGCCGGGCAGTTCAACTGGCTGCTGCAGCACGTCGGCCTCGGCGCGCTCACCCGGCCCTGGCTGGCCGAGCAGGCCACCGCGATGCCGGTGGTCATGGTCATCACCGTCTGGCAGTGGACCGGCCTGACCTTCATCCTCTTCTACGCCGCGATGAGCCAGATCGAGCCGGAGATCCTCGAGGCCGCCCGCATCGACGGCGCCGGGAACGTCCGGACGCTGCTGTCGATCGTCTGGCCGATGTGCCGCGGCACCGCGGCCGCGCTGGCGATCCTCGGCCTCATCGGGGCGCTCAAGACCTTCGACGTGCCGTACCTGGTGACCAAGGGCGGCCCGAACCACGGCACCGAGTTCCTCGGCACGTACATCTACCAGACGATGGTGCAGCAGAAGCACTTCGGGTACGCGGCAGCGATCTCCGTGGCGCTCCTGGTCCTCGCCCTCGCCGGTGGCGTGCTCATGAGCATGAACAACCGCCGGTCAGAGGGGAGGTAGGCCGTGTTCGAGGCACGTCGTCTGCCCGGGAAGATCGTCCTCCAGGTCGTCGCGACCCTCATCGCGATCCCCTTCCTGGCGCCCCTCGTCGCCGCGGTCCAGGGCTCGTTCGCGGGCCGTGGCTGGGGCAACTACCGCGCCGTCTTCGGCACCGGGGTCGTCGGGACCTACTTCCGCAACAGCATCCTCATCTCCGTCTCGACCATCGCGCTCGTCTACGTGTGCACGATGCTGGCGGCCTTCGGCTTCTCGAAGCTGCGCATCGCCGGCAAGGAGATCTGGTTCTGGCTGCTGCTCGCGGCGCTCACGATGCCGGA
>DASXVR010000363.1:0-5741 GCA_036504175.1 Actinotalea sp.
GCTGCGTCCGGGGAGTACCGAGGCGAGCAGGCCGGCGAGCAGTCCCACCACGAGGACCAGGCCGAGGTCGCGCCAGGGCACGGTGAGCCCCACGTCCGCGAGGTTCCCGAGCAGCGTGCGAGCGCCCATCCAGCCGTAGAGCGTCCCGAGGATCACGCCCACCACCGAACCGACACCGGCGATGAGCATCCCCTCGATGGCCAGGGTGCCGCGCAGCTGGCGCCGGGTCAGGCCCAGGGCCCGCAGGGTGGCCGACTCGCGACGGCGTTCGAGCACCGAGAGCGACAGCGTGTTCGTCACACCGACCAGAGCGATCACCACGGCGACCCCGAGGAGCCCGACGACGACCGCCAGCAGGGTGTTCACCACGCGCTGGTAGAAGGCCCGCTCGACGGCTGAGCCGACGGTCTCGAGGCTGACCCCGGTCTCGCTCGCGGCCGAGCTGATCTCTGCGACCACGCGCTCGGCGTCATCCGGGGCGGCGAGCTTGACCCAGAGGCGGCTGGCCGGGATGCCGGGCGCGATCTCGTCGAACGTCGACGGCGTGAGCACGACGGCGTTCCCCGGCAGGTCCGAGAGCACCGCAGTCACGGTGATCGCGGGGCGGTCGGGGCCCGTCGAGCTGTCCTGACCGTCCACGACGGCCGGTGCCCAGCGCCGGAGCGTGAGCTGCTCGCCGTCGGTGATCCCGGACCATCGCACCAGGTCCCGCGGGATGATCGCCGTGCCGGCGGCCAGGCCGGCGACCTGCTCGGGCGTCCGCACCACCGTGGTGGCCCGGGCCGGCTCGATCGCGACCGTCTCCACCTGCCCGAGCGACTCCCCGCCGGACCGGGAGATGTCGACGCTGGTCGCGGTGAGCTCGGCGACGGCGCCCACGCCGTCGATCGCGCTGATCTGGGCCTTGAGGCCTGCTGGCAGCGCCGGTGCGCCTTCGCCGCCGTCGATCCCGGACACCGACACGTCGACCGAGAACCGCGCACTGAGCGTCTGGTCGAGTGCGGTGCGGGCGCTCGCCGCCCCGGTGGCCATGAGCGCCACGAGGGTGACGCCGATGAACAGGGCTGCGCTCGTGGCTGCGGTCCGTCGGGGGTTGCGCACGCTGTTGACCGCCGCGAGACGAGCGGTGGGGCGCGAGCCGAGCAGCCGGCCCACCCGCGAGATGAGACGGGGGACCCAGAACACCGAGCCGAGCACCACGCCGACGAACGACATGGCCCCGCCGAGCACCGCTATCCCCAGACCGACGAGCGTCTCGTGGCTGGCCGCCAGGACGCTCCCGCCGACCAGCGCAGCGGTCCCACCCACGACGAGCAGGGCAGCGAGGACGGCCCGCAGCCTGCCGGACCGCTGGTCGACCGTCGGGGCGTCCGAGGGTCGCAGCGCCGCCAGGGGTGACACGCGGGTCGCCGCACGGGCAGGGGAGAGCCCGGCGAGCAGCGTCACGACCGTCCCGATCAGCAGCGGCGCCAGGATCGACGCCGGGGTCATCGCGACGACCGCCGGGATCGGGACGTCGGTGACCCGGCCGTTCAGCACCAGCAGCGCGACCTGCACCACCGCGACGCCGAGGACGAGGCCGGCCACCGACGACGCGACGCCGAGGATGAGCGCCTCGAGGATCACCGAGCGGCGCAGCTGCGCGCGGTCGGCGCCCACGCAGCGCAGGAGTGCGAGGGTCCGCGTCCGCTGCGCCACGATCACCTGGAACGTGTTCGTGATCACCAGGGCGGCAACGATCAGCGCGACGGCTGCGAAGCCGAGGACCACGGCTGTCAGCTGCTCGCCGTCCCCGGTCAGCTCGGCGGTTGTCCGGCGCGCCTGCTCGTCGAGGGTGCGGACCGCCACCCCGGAGCCTGCCTGGTCCAGCGCCCCCACGAGCCGCTCCTGGACAGCTGCCACCTCACCGGCATCGTCCACGGCCACCGTCGCGTAGGAGTAGGTGGGCCGCGGGAAGCTCGGGTCGACGAACGCGAACCACTCGTCGAGCAGCGGCTGGGTCACCACGGCGACACCGCCCGTGCTGAGGAAGGCCGCCGGTGGCTGGTCCAGCGTCCCGCTCAGGCGCGGGTGGTCGACCCGTTCCACCGTGGACCCGTCGTCGGTGCGCCAGCCGGTGAGGACGACAGTCACGGGATCGCCCACCGCCACCCCGAGCAGGGTTGCGGTGGCGGCGGGCAGGACGATCTCGGAGGGACCCGACGGCAGGGTGCCGGCGGCGAGCTTGGCGGGCTCGAGCGTCGAGGCCGCAGCGGCGGCGCGCGCCGGGAGGAAGGTCTGTCCCTCGGGTCCGCGCAGGTCGAGCCCGAGCTCGGCATAGCCCTGCACCGCCCGCACTCCGGACGTCGAACCGATGAGGGCGAGCGTCGCGTCGGTGACCTCGCCGTCGGTGACGACGAGGTCGGCGTGCGCGAAGCCGGTGGTCACGGCCGCGTAGGTGGTGCGCGTCATCGCCTCGGCGGCCAGCAGGGTGGCGGCGACGAAGGCGGTGCCGATGGTGATGGCTACGCCCGCGGCGACGAGCCGCCCCAGGCTGCGCCGCATCTGGGCCAGGGTCAGTCGCAGCATCAGGCCACGACCGGCTGGTCGAGGGAGCGGAGCGCGTCCAAGCCTGCGAGCACGGACTCAGGGGTGGGGTCGCTGATGTCACCGGCGACGGCGCCGTCGGCCAGGAGCACCACCCGCTCGGCGTACGCGGCGGCCGACGGGTCGTGCGTGACCATGATCACGGTGCGGCCGAGCTCGCGGACCGAGCGGCGCAGGAAGCTGAGCACCTGCGCACCGGCGAGCGAGTCCAGGTTGCCGGTGGGCTCGTCCGCGAACACCACGTCGGGCTTGGCGATCAGGGCACGCGCGATCGCCACGCGCTGCTGCTGACCGCCGGACAGCTCGCTCGGACGGTGGGTGAGCCTGTCGCCGAGGCCCAGCGTCCCGACCAGCGTGTCGAACCACGCCCGGTCCTGCACGGCGCCCGCCAGCTCGAGGGGCAGCGTGATGTTCTGCTCGGCCGTGAACATCGGCAGCAGGTTGAACGACTGGAAGACGAAGCCCACGCGTTCGCGACGCAAGCGGGTCAGGGCCTTGTCGTCGAGCGCCGTGAGGTCGGTGTCGCCGAGGAACGCGCGACCGGACGTGGCCGAGTCCAGCCCCGCCAGCAGGTGCATCAGGGTCGACTTGCCCGATCCGGACGGCCCCATGATCGCCGTGAACGCACCGGCGCTGAAGTCGAGGTCGACCCGGTCGAGGGCGCGGACCGCAGCCTCGCCGGTGCCGTAGACCTTGGTCAGGCTGCGGGCGCGGACCGCTGTGGTGACGCCGGCGTCCGGCGCACCGTCGCCGGCTGTGCGGCGTGCGTCCGACGGGGGTGACGGGGTCGTGGTCGTGTCCACAGGACGTTCTCCAGTCTCGGTGGGGCTGCTGTCGTCCTCGAGGCTAGGGACGGGCCCAGGTGCGCCGCGTCGCGCCGGAGCATGGTCACCCCGGGTGCCGGGTCATCCCGTGGGCTGACGTGAGAGGCCCGGCAGGGGGAGGCCAGGCAGGGGAGGTCAGGACCCCGGCCGGACCAGGCCGCCCTCGTAGGCGGTCACGACTGCCTGCACACGGTCCCGCGCGCCGAGCTTGGCCAGGATCCGGCCGACGTGGGTCTTCACCGTGGCCTCGGCCACGAACAGGTCCTGGCCGATCTCGGTGTTCGACCGCCCGCGTGCCATGAGCACGAGCACCTCGCGCTCGCGGTCGGTCAGCTCGGCCAGCCCCGGGTGCGGCGGGTTCTTCTCGGTGTCCGGGAGCGTGGCCACCAGGTGCTCGAGCAGGCGGCGCGTGCTGGACGGTGCGATCACGGCGTCGCCGGCGTGCACCGTACGGATCGCCGCGAGCATCTCCTCCGGCGGTGCGTCCTTGAGCAGGAACCCGCTGGCACCGGCACGGATGGCCGCCATGACGTACTCGTCCAGGTCGAAGGTCGTGAGCACCACGACGCGTGGCACCGCGCGGCCGTCGGCCTGCGCGGTCAGGCGCGCCGTCGCGGCCAGACCGTCCAGCGTGGGCATCCGGATGTCCATGAGCACGACGTCGACCTCGACGGCTGCCAGCCGGCGCAGCGCCTCGGCCCCGTCGCCGGCCTCGACCACGACCGTCAGGTCCGGCTGGGAGTCGATGACCATGCGGAACCCCGCCCGGACCAGCTGCTGGTCGTCGACGAGACCGACCCTGATGAGGGCCGGCGGGGTGAGCGGGTCGAGGTCCGTGCTGGTCATGACTCTCCGTCAGTCCGGGGAAGGGGGATCTCGGCGCGCACCCGGTACCCGCCGCCGGGTCGCGGACCGACGACGAGCGTGCCGCCGAGCATGGCCGCCCGTTCGCGCATGCCGACGACGCCCTGGCCGCCGCCGTCGCTCTCGGCTGCTGCTCCCCGGCCGTCGTCGCTGACCTCCAGGACCAGGGAGGCCGGTCGCCACTGGAGCAGCACGGTGGTGGTCGCCGCGGGTCCGGCGTGCTTGAGCACGTTCGTCAGGCACTCCTGGCAGATGCGGTAGACCGTCAGTCCGGTGCCCGGAGGCAGGCGTCGAGGGCTCCCCATCCGCACCAGCGAGATGTGCGACCCGCTCTGCCGGACGCGTTCGACGAGCTCCTCGATGTCGGCCACCGCAGGCTGCGGCGCCAGGTCGGCCACCGCGCCGGGGGTCCGCGGGACCGACGGACCACCCGCGCGTCCGTCGGTGGCACCCGCACCTGGGGCAGCGGCTGCCGCGGACTCGGGTCGGAGCACCCCGAGCAGCCGTCGCATGTCCGTCAGGGCTGCCCGCCCGGTCTCCGCGATCGTGGTCAGGGACCTGGTCGCGGCACCGGCGTCCTGCTCCGCCGCGTACCGGCCCCCGTCGGCCTGGGCGATGATCACCGACAGCGAGTGGGCGACGATGTCGTGCATCTCCCGCGCGATGCGGGTGCGCTCGGCGGCAGTCGCGATCTGGCCCAGCTGGTCCCGTTCCACCTCGAGCCGGCGCGCGCGGTCCACCAACGAGTCGATGGTCTCCCGGCGCGCCCGCCGCACGAGGGCGAGGGCGAACACGCTGAGCGAGAGCAGGGCCACCGCAGCTGCGCCGATCACCGCCGACTCGACGTTGCCCGGACCCTGGCGCACCAGCAGGCTCGCGCCGAGGGCGCCCGCCCCGGCCAGGGAGGAGAGCATGGCCGTCCGGTAGGCCCACACCGGGCCGTGCACGGTCACCGAGTACAGCGCGACCAGCACGACGAGGTCCGCGGGCGCGATGAGCTGCTCGCCGAGCAGGAGGTGCAGCAGCGCGATGCCGTAGACGGCGGCGGCGGAGGCCGCGGGCCGGGACCTCCGCCAGACGAGCGGGAGCACCAGGGCGACGGACCACACCGCTGTGTCGACGCGCGCGGCAGCCCCCATGACCGACGTCGCCGCGGGGACCACCAGGACCGCGAGCGCCGTCGCGGCCACGGCGTCGACGCTTGCGCGGTGGGTGTCGTCCCACGCGCCGACCCGCTCCCACCACCGCACGGGCCCAGCGTAGGGTCGCGCGCCGCGCCGCTGGGTCGGTCCCCGGACCGACACCGCCGACGGCAGGGTCAGACCTCGGGAGGACGTGCTGCGCGCACCAGCGCGGGACCGTCCAGGTGGCCTGACGCTGTGACTAGCATGGGCCCATGACGACGGTTCTCTTGGCAGAAGACGACCCGGCCATTGCCGAGCCGTTGGCGCGCGCGCTCAGCCGCGA
>DASXVR010000364.1:0-3245 GCA_036504175.1 Actinotalea sp.
GGCCGGTGCCCGCCTCCCGGCCGCGACGCACGGACCGAGTTCAGGCTCCGGCGTCCCGCGCAGGGCTCCCTGTGATGTACCGGGTGGCCGCGGGCGTCAGCACGAGGACCGCACCCACGGCAGCAGCCGTGAGGACGACGACCGCGGCCCACCGGGTGGTACCGCCCGCACCCGCCTGCAGGATCGCGAGCGCCGTGGCGCCCTGGAGCACCTGCCACGCCAGCGCGGGAGCGCGCGCACCGCGACGGCCCCTGACCAGGGCCCCGGCCGTACCGGCGAGCACGAGCGCGAGGAGCAGTGCGCACACGACAAGGGAGACCAGGATGGCCACGTCGAGCGCCTGCCCGGTGACGAGCACCACCAGTCCCCACACCGCCCCGGCGACGAGGGCTGCGGCCTCGACGAGGATCACCGCCACGCCGACCCGCAGGCTCACCGGAGCACCGTCTGCCTGCGGTGCGGGGACGGTCTGCGGCTTCGGTGCACGGGTCGTCACGGGCCGACGATAACGCCCGCGCCCGACCGCTGGAGGGGTGCGGACGGGCCGGTCAGGACCGAGATGCCTGACACGCCCGGAATGTTGTATCTCTCCACAGCACCCGAGGCTGTCCCCGCCCTGCCCGAGCAACCACCGCGGGCCCGACCACGCGAGAGGGCCGCGGATGTGAGCAGCCTCACGGGGTCACCTGACCGAAACCTCTCCGTTACCCCTTGTGCACTCTCGACAATCATGTGAGGCTTCTCCGTAGTCATAGGACGTCCTCATGACCCCCAACCCGCAGCCTTCCCCCTCCCCCGGGGCTGGGCCGCTGTGTGCCAAGGAGAGACCTGATGGATTGGCGCCACCGCGCATCCTGCCTGGACGAGGACCCGGAGCTTTTCTTCCCCATCGGGAACACCGGTCCCGCCCTGCAGCAGATCGACGAGGCAAAGGCTGTCTGCCGCCGCTGCCCCGTCATCGACACGTGCCTGAAGTGGGCGCTGGAGTCCGGTCAGGACGCAGGCGTCTGGGGCGGCCTCTCCGAGGACGAGCGTCGCGCTCTCAAGCGCCGCACCGCCCGGGCCCGCCGCGCAGGCTGAACGACCCCGTGACCTGAGGGTCACCCGACGCACATCGCGTCACCATCGACGACGAACGACCCCGGACCAGCCTCAACGGTCCGGGGTCGTTCGCTGTCCGGCCCGCCGGTCATGCGCCGTCGCGTCGATCAGCGTTCGCCTCGATCAGGCGTTCGCGTCGATCGGGCGTCTCACGTCCATCAGGCGTCCGCGTCGATCAGGCGCCGTTCTGCTTCTCTCGCAGCTCGACGTCGAGCACCACCTGGGTCCCGCCGCCTTCACGTGCGCTCCAGTCGATGCTGCCCTGCAGCTCGTTGCGCACCAGCGTCCCGACGATCTGCGTGCCCAGCCCCGTCATCGGCCCGCCGCCGACGAGGGGCAGCCCGACACCGTTGTCCGCGACGACGGCCCGCAGGTGCGAGCCCGTCCGCTCGGCGACGATGTCCACCGTCCCCCCGCTCACGCCGGCCAGCCCGTGCTCGACGGCGTTGGTGACCAGCTCGGTCAGCACGAGCGCCAGCGCCGTCGCATCCTTCGCGGGCACCATGCCGAAGGTTCCGGTCCGGAGGGTGTGCACCGAGGTCCCGGCCGAGGCGACGTCCGCGGCCAGGCGCAGGCTGCGGTCGACCAGGGAGTCGAAGTCGACCATCTCGTCGAGCGTCTGGGACAGGGTCTCGTGCACCTGGGCGATGGTGGTCACCCGCCGGATCGCCTCCTCCAGGGCCTCGCGTGCCTCCACCGAGGTCATCCGGCGCGCCTGGAGCCGCAGCAGGGCGGCGACCGTCTGCAGGTTGTTCTTGACCCGGTGGTGGATCTCCCGGATGGTCGCGTCCTTGGTGATGAGCTCCCGCTCCCGCCGACGCAGCTCGGACACGTCGCGGCAGAGCAGCACCGCCCCGATCCGCTGCCCCGACTCCGTCAGCGGCACCGCGCGCAGCGAGAGGCAGACGCCGCGCGCCTCGATGTCCGTGCGCCACGGCGCCCGGCCCATCACCACGAGCGGCAGGGACTCGTCCATGGCCGTGTGGTCCTCGAGCAGCTCCGTGGTCACCTCGGCCAGCGAGCGGCCCACCAGCGAGCCGAGCACCCCGAACCGGTGGAAGCAGCTCAGGGCGTTGGGGCTCGCGTAGAGCACCTCACCCTCGGAGTTCAGCCGGATCAAGCCGTCCCCCACACGCGGCGCACCGCGTCGCGGGCCGGTCGGGGAGTTGGGGGCGGGGAACTCGCCGCGCGCGATCATCGCGACCAGGTCGTCGGCGGACTCGACGTAGTTCAGCTCGAGGCGGCTCGGCGTCCGTGCGCCACCCAGGTTCGTCTGGCGGGCGACGACGGCGATGGGCCGGCCGTCGTGGACGACGGGGACCGCCTCCTCGCGCACCGCATAGGTGCCGAACCACCGTGGCTCGCGCGACCGCTGGATGCGCACCTCGTTCAGGGCGCGGTCCAGCTGGGGTCGTTGACCTTCCGGCGCCGAGCTGCCGACGATGTCGTCGTAGTGCACAGTGGCGCCCGTGGAGGGGCGCGCCTGGGCGACGGCCACGTAGTCCCCGGCGCGCGTCGGCAGCCACAGGACGAGGTCGGCGAACGCCAGGTCGGAGATGAGCTGCCAGTCGCCCACCAGCAGGTGCAGCCACTCCACGTCCGCCGGGCCGAGGTCGGAGTGCCGGGAGACGAGATCGCTCAGGGTGGACACCCCGAAAGCCTAGGCGCACGGGCCGTCGGACTTGTTAGCCTCACCAGACCACCCATCCTCGGAGGCACCCGGTGCACCTGTCCGCGCAGGCCCGCTATGCGACCGACATCGAGAGCGCCGCAGCCATGCTCGCCGACGAGAGCTTCGTCGCCGCCAAGGTGCGCGCCTCCGGTGCCCTGTCGCAGCACGTCGACGTCGTCGGCTCGAGCGGCGAGGCGTTCACCGTGACGACCCGGCGCAAGATGCCCAGCACCGGTATCCCGGCGCAGTTCAGGGCGCTCGTGGGCACCAGCCTCGAGGTCCGCCAGGTCGAGGCCTGGGAGCCGCCGGAGGTGGGGGCGCGACGTGGCACGGTGGTGGTGGAGATCACGGGTGCGCCGGTGCGCATGACCGGGCGCCTGCGCCTCCAGTCCGAGCCCGACGGGACCACGACGCAGCACTTCGAGGGTGAGCTCAAGGCCTCCGTGCCCCTGTTCGCCGCCGCCGTCGAGGA
>DASXVR010000365.1:0-12595 GCA_036504175.1 Actinotalea sp.
GAGGCGCTCGGCGACGAGGTCGGCGATCTCGTCGATCGCGCCGAGGCCACGGTCCGCCTGCTCGTAGACGAGCCGGGTCCGGTGGAGCATGACGTCCTCGAGGTGGAGCACCCCCTCGTGGCTGGCCGCGTACGCCACCTCGGCCCGCAGGTAGGCGGGGGCGCCGCTCAGAGGCCGCCCGAGGCTCGGGTCCTTGTCGACCATGTCCGTGATCTCGGTAAGCAGCGAGCCGTACCGGTGCAGCAGGTGGTCGATCATGGCCCGCGTCCAGCCGTACTGGGACGCGATGCGACGTGACTGCCGCTGGAGCACGGCGTGGCCCTCGGCCCCGGCGAGCGGGATGCGGTCGGTGATGGACGGCAGGGCGGCGGCGCGCTGGCCGATCGCGAAGTCCACCGCGTCCTTGGCCATGATGCGGTAGGTCGTGAGCTTGCCGCCGGCGATGACGGTCAGGCCGGGGACGGGCGAGGCGACGGTGTGCTCACGCGACACCTTGGCCGACGACGTGCCCTCCTTGGTGCCCGGCTGGAGCAGCGGGCGCAGACCGGCCCACGTGCCGATGATGTCCTCACGGGTGAGCGGGCGGGCCAGGACGGCGTTGGCGTGCTCGATCACGTAGTCGATGTCGGCCGCCGTCGCGACGGGGTGGACCAGCTCCTGCTTCCACGGGGTGTCCGTCGTCCCGATGATCCAGTAGCGCGACCACGGGATGACGAAGAGCACGCTCTTCTCGGTCTGCAGGATCAGGCCGACGTCGCCGCGGATCCGGTCGCGCGGCACGACGATGTGGATGCCCTTGGAGGCCAGCACGTGCAGGCCACCCTCGTCACCCGCGAGCGCCTCGGTCTCCTCGGTCCACACCCCGGTGGCGTTGATGACCTGGTCGGCGTGGACGGTGATCTCCTTGCCGGACTCCAGGTCGCGGACGACGGCGCCGTTGACGACACCGGTGCCGCGACGCGTGAGCGCGACGACCTGCGTGCGGCTGGCGGCATGGGCGCCGTAGCTGACGGCCGTGCGGATGAGGGTGCTGACCAGGCGTGCGTCGTCGACGCTCGCATCCCAGTACCGGACCGCGCCGACTGCCGCGTCGTGCCGCAGGTCGGGGAAGAGACGCTCCATGCCGTGACGGGTCAGGTGCCGGTGCCATGGCATCGCCCGCTGCCCGGGGATGACGCTGGCGAGGGTGTCGTAGAGGGCCACGCCGGCGCCGACGTACGCACGTTCCCAGACCCGGTTCTCGAGCGGGTAGAGGAAGGACACCGGGCGCACCAGGTGCGGGGCGATCCGCTTGAGCAGGAGGTCGCGTTCGGTCAGTGCCTCGTGGACGAGGTGGAAGTCGAGCATCTGCAGGTAGCGCAGACCGCCGTGCACCAGCTTGCTGGACCGGCTGGACGTGCCGCTGGCCCAGTCCTGGGCCTCCACGATCCCGACCCGCAGACCGCGGGTTACCGCGTCGAGGGCGATCCCGGCGCCGGTCACGCCGCCGCCGATGACGAGGACGTCGAGCTCCTGGCCCGCGTCCGCCGACCGCTCGAGGGCGGTCAGTGCGGTGGTGCGGGTCTCTGGTGTCAGTGCGACAGTCCTCACGGCGGTGGCCTTCCCTCGGACGCTCGATGTCTCCCAGACGCCGCGGGACGCCGCCTCCGTCGAAAAACAGGGCGAAGAGGGTGTCGGGTCGCGCGACAGCCCTATGCTGACCATGCCCGAACAGATGCGCAACCAAGACGCACGAATGTGCAGGAGCTGGGTGAGGCGCCGTGGAACACGAAGATGTGCTGCGGGCTGCGTCGATGTACTACCTCCAGGACATCAAGATGGAGGTGATTGCACGTCATCTCGGGACGTCCCGGTCGACGGTGTCCCGGTTGATCAAGCGTGCACGTGACACAGGGCTGGTCGAGATCACGCTGCGGCCCGCCCGGACGCGTGCTCCCGGGCTGAGCCAGACCATCGCGCGACGTTTCGGGATCGAGGCCTACGTGGCCCCCGTGTCGGACTCCGCGACCGAGCTGGAGCGCCTCGACCACGTCGCGGTCACGACGGCGAAGCTCGTCGGATCGTGGTTCGACTCGGACATGGTGCTCGGCATCGCGTGGGGGACCACGCTCGCGGCCATCGGCCGGCGGCTCACGCCCAAGGCCACGCGGGGCAGCGCGGTGGTGCAGCTGAACGGTGCTGCCAACACGCGCACCAGCGGGATCGAGTACGCCAGCGACCTCATCTCGGGCTTCGGCGCGGCGTTCGACGCGACGGTCCACCACTTCCCCGTGCCTGCCTTCTTCGACTACCCGGACACCAAGGCCGCCATGTGGCGTGAGCGGTCGGTGCGCCGCGTGCTCGACGTGCAACGACGTGCAGACATCGCGCTCTTCGGTGTGGGTGCGGTCAGCGGCGGTCTGCCGAGCCACGTCTACTCCGCCGGCTACCTCGACGCCGAGGACATCGCCCTGCTCACCGAGGAGGGTGTCGTCGGCGACGTGTGCACCGTGTTCCTGCGCGCCGACGGCAGCTACCAGGACATCGCCCTCAACGCCCGCGCGACCGGGCCGACGCCGCACGAGCTGCAGCGCATCCCCCGTCGCGTCTGCGCCGTCGCGGGGGACAACAAGGTCTCGCCGCTGCGGGCGGCGCTCGCCGCAGGCGTGGTCACGGACCTGGTGGTGGACGAGCTCACCGCCGAGGCCCTCGTGCGCGCGACGGCGCCCGGGCGCTGACCTGTTCGCGGCCCGGCGGCCGTCGCGCTGCGGACCTGCTCGGGCCGGGCGGCCGTCGCACTCCTGAGGTGCGGGCCGTCGGGCGGCCGGTCGCTGGGTGCCCGGCCGGTGTGCCCTACCGTGGTCGGGTGAACGATCCGGCGACGAGCACGGCGCCGCGCAGCGGTCCGCCGGCGCAGCCCTACACGGTGCGGTCAGCCCTGCCCCGCGACGTCCCGCAGCTGCGCGACCTCGTCGAGCCGTACGCGGAGCAGCGCATCCTCCTGGCCAAGGAGCTCGTCGGCTACTACGAGGCGGTGCAGGAGTTCGTGGTCGCGGAGGACGCCACCGGGAGCCTGATCGGCTGCGGCGCCCTGCACGTCATGTGGTCCGACCTGGCCGAGATCCGGACCCTCGCCGTCCATCCGGCCTGGCGTGGCCGCGGGGTGGGCCACACCCTGCTGGACCTGCTCGTCGACCGTGCCCGCGCCCTGGGCCTGCGCCGTGTCTTCTGCCTGACGTTCGAGGTCGACTTCTTCGAGCGGCACGGCTTCCGGCAGATCGCCGGGACGCCCGTGGACACCGAGGTCTACGCCGAGCTGCTGCGCTCGCACGACGACGGCGTGGCCGAGTTCCTGGACCTGGCGCGGGTCAAGCCGAACACGCTGGGCAACACGCGGATGCTCGCCGACCTCTGACGGTCGGGGCCACGCCGGTCTCAGTCCGGCAGTCGCCAGGCGCCGGTGTGGTCGTCCCGCACGGCCAGCCCGTCGGCCGCGAGGCCCGCCAGGGCGCGGTCCCGCTGCTCGCGATCGGGCCACGTCGGCGCCAGGTCCGCGTGCGGGACGGACCCGGGCGCGTCGCGCAGGGCTCCCATCACCAGCCCGCGCAGCTGTCTGTCGGTCCCGGCCCAGGCCTGAGCGCGACGCGGCGTGGGGTCGTCGGGCCTGCCCGCCCGTCGCCAGGCGCACGACGCCTCGATCGGGCAGACCTCGCAGGCAGGGTTGCGCGCCGTGCACACCAGTGCGCCGAGCTCCATCACCGCCGCGTTCCACGAGGCCGCGACGTCGTCCGCCTCCGGGACCACGGCGTCGGCCCGGGCCGTCTCGCGCCGGGTGAGGTGGGGAGCGGGCAGGGCCACGCCGCCGAGCGCCCTGGCCAGCACGCGGCGGACGTTGGTGTCCATGACCACCGAGCGCCGGCCGTGCGCGAACGCGGCGACGGCGGCCGCGGTGTAGGCCCCGATCCCGGGGAGAGCGAGGAGCTCGGCAGGGTCGGTCGGCAGGTCACCGCCGTGGCGCGCGACGACGGTCCGGGCGCACTCCTGGAGCCGCAGGGCACGACGCGGGTAGCCGAGCCGGCCCCACGCGCGCAGGACGTCGGCCGTACTCGCGCCGGCCATCGACGCGGCGTCCGGCCAGCGGGCCATCCACTCGAGCCACACCGGCTCGACCCGCGCCACGGGTGTCTGCTGAAGCATGACCTCGCTGACCAGGACTCCCCAGGCGGTGCGGTCCGCGGAGCGCCAGGGCAGGTCGCGCCGGGCCTGCGCGAACCAGGCGAGCACGGGCTCGACGAGCGGGTGGGACACCCGCAGATCATGCCCCGCGATCGGCGGCCCGGCCTGCGGCGTGCCACGCCTGCGCTGTCGGAGCGCGGACGTAGCGTTGCCACGAGGAGGGGATCGCCATGACCACCGTTCTGCATCCCGTCGGACCCCGGCCGCCGCGCGTCTACTGGCTGCGCCGGCTCGTCGTCATCGCCGTCGTCCTCGCCGCGGTCATCGGGATCGCCTCGCTGCTGACCAAGCTGGGCGACGGCGCCGCCGCCGCCGGCGACTCCGCGACCGACCCGACGACCGCCGCCACCGATGACACCTCAGGTGTCCCGGTTGCCTGCGCGCCGACCGCTGTGACCATCGCGGTGACGGCGGATGCGCGTACCTACTCCGCGCCCAACCAGCCTGTGCTGACCGTCGGCGTCACCAACACCGGCACCGTCGCCTGCAGCATCGACTCCGGCGAGGGTGCCCGCGAGGTCCTGGTGACCTCGGGGACGGACCGGATCTGGTCCTCGGCGGACTGCCGCGGCGAGACCACCCCGAACCTCCTGCTGCTGGACCCGGGTGCCCGCCAGGACGTCACGGTGACCTGGCCGCGCGTCCGGTCGGCGGCCGGGTGCACGGCTGATCTGCCCGAACCGCGACCGGGCACCTACCAGGCGACAGTCACGATGCTGGGCGCCACGAGCACACCCCTCGCCTTCCAGCTGTCCTGATCGTGCCCGCGCCCGTCGCGCGGATCGGACCGCAGACGTAGCGGCCCTGCCAGACGTAGCGCTCGAAGCTCAGACGTAGCGCTCGAGGATGCTCGACTCGGCGAGCCGGGAGAGGCCCTCGCGCACGGCACGCGCCCGCTGCTCGCCGACGCCGTCGACGGCCATGAGCTCGTCGATCCCGGCCGCGAGCAGCTTCTGCAGGCCGCCGAAGTGCCCCACCAGACGGTCGACGATGGTGCCCGGCAGGCGCGGGACCTTGGACAGGAGCCGGTACCCGCGGGGACCGACGGCCCCGTCGAGCGAGTCGTCCACCGCGGCGAGCCCGAGGATCCGGGCGATGTGCGCGAGGTCGAGCAGCTCGTTGGCGTCCAGGGCGCTGAGCGCGGACTGCACCTCGAGGAGCGTCCGGTTGGCCCGCCCGTTCTCGACGTAGTCACGGATGACGAGCTGCCGGTCCGAACCGATCCCCCCGATCAGCTCGTCGAGCTGGAGGGCCATCAGGCGTCCGTCCGTGCCGAGCTCGACGACGTAGCCGGCGATCTCCTCGGAGATGCGGCGGACCATCTCGAGCCGTTGCACCACGACGGCCACGTCGCGCACGGTGACGAGGTCCTCGATCTCCAGGGCGGACAGCGTGCCGCTGACCTCGTCCAGCCGGGACTTGTACCGCTCGAGCGTCGCCAGGGCCTGGTTCGCGCGGGACTGGATGATGTCCGAGCCCTCGAGGACGTAGCGGCTCCCGGCCACGTAGAGCGCGATGATGCGCATCGACTGGCTGACCGACACCACGGGGAAGCCCGACTGCTTGGCGACGCGCTCCGCGGTGCGGTGGCGCGTACCGGACTCGGTCGTCTCGATGGTCGGGTCCGGGAGGAGCTGGACCGCCGCACGGAGGATCTTGGTCGCCTCGCGATCGACCACCACGGCGCCGTCCATCTTGGCCAGCTCGCGCAGACGCGTCGCGGAGAACTCGACGTCGAGGGCGAAGCCGCCCGAGCACATGGACTCCACGACCTTGTCGTGGCCCAGCACGATCAGGGCGCCAGTGCGGCCTCGGAGGATGCGCTCGAGGCCGTCGCGCAGCTCCGTGCCCGGTGCCACAGCAGCGAGTGTCGAGCGCAGCATGTCCTCGGCGGAGCGCTCAGTGGTGACCACGTGCGAATCGTACGCGAGGGCCGTCTACCGTTCCCGCAGGCGGGGCCCACGGGACAGTGCGACGGCGTGGGCGAGGTCGGTGGCTTCCAGCAGGGTCATCCCGTCGGGGACCTCGGAGGCCTCGACCGAGCCCTCCGCCACCACGGCGGACGTGAACCCGAGGCGTCGTGCCTCGGCGAGGCGCCGGGGAAGCCCTGTCACGCGCCGGATCTCCCCGGCCAGCCCGACCTCCCCGATGGCGACGAGCTTGTCCGCGAGCGGCACGTCGGTGCTGCCGCTGGCGGTCGCCAGCGCGATCCCGAGGTCCGCCGCAGGCTCGACGACCCGCGAGCCGCCGACGGTGGAGACGTAGACGTCCTTGTCGGCCATCGAGACCCCGGCGCGCCGCTGCAGCACGGCCAGCACCATCGCGAGCCGGCTCGAGTCGACGCCGCTGGTGACCCTTCGGGGGTTGCTCAGGACGCTGGGCACCACGAGGGCCTGGACCTCGGTCGCGAGGGCGCGGCGGCCCTCCAGGGTCACGGTCACGCACGTCCCGGCGACGTGGCGCACGGTGTGCGACAGGAACAGCCCGCTCGGGTCGGGCAGCTCGAGGATGCCGTGCTCGGTCAGGTCGAAGCAGCCCACCTCGTCGGTGGGTCCGTACCTGTTCTTCGTGGCGCGGACGAGCCGCAGGCGGGAGTGGCGGTCGCCCTCGAACTGGCACACCACGTCGACGAGGTGCTCGAGGGTGCGCGGCCCGGCGACGGTGCCGTCCTTGGTCACGTGCCCGACCAGCAGCGTCGGCATGTCCCGTTCCTTGGCCACCGCGATGAGGGCCGCTGCCACCTCGCGCACCTGGCTCACCCCGCCCGGCGCCCCCTCGACGAAGGCGGACGCGATCGTCTGGACGGAGTCCACGACCAGGAGCGACGGGCGCACCGCGTCGATGTGGCCCAGGACGGTGCCGAGATCGGTCTCCGCCACGAGCAGGAGTCCGGGGGCGAGGGCGCCGATGCGCTCGGCACGCAGGCGCACCTGGCCGGCGGACTCCTCGCCGGTGACATAGAGGACGCGCTCGCCGGGGGCGCGAGCCAGGGTTGCGGCGACGTCGAGGAGCATCGTCGACTTGCCGACGCCCGGCTCCCCGGCGACGAGGACCACGGCACCGGGCACCAGGCCGCCGCCGAGCACCCGGTCGAGCTCGCCCACGCCTGTGGGCCGGGCGCGCGCCGTGTCGACGTCGATGTCGCCGATGGGCATGGCCGGTGTCCGTAGGGCCGACGTCGCGACTGTGCGCGGGCCGCCTCCCAGGGGCGCGTCCTCGACCACGGTGCCCCAGGCCTGGCACTCGCCGCACCGGCCGGCCCACTTGGTGGCCGTCCACCCGCACTCGGTGCAGGCGTAGCCGGGCCGGGCGGCGCGGGGCGTCGGACGGCTGCTGCGCGGCGCGCGCGCCGAGGTCGTGGTCACGCGGGGAACGGTAGCGGCGCCCTCCGACATGGCGCCCGTGGGCACCCGTCGACGCGCCCCGCATCCCACCAGGCGGCGTCTAGGCTGCGGCCATGCCAGCTGACCGGGCGTCGGAGCAGGACGTGGCCGACGTCCGCCCGCGGGGTCGCCGGGCCCGCGGGGAGGATGCCCGCACCGAGATCGTCGAGGCCGCGCGCGAGGAGTTCACCGAGGCGGGCTACGAGCGGACCAGCGTGCGCGGCATCGCCCGGCGCAGCGGGGTCGACCCCGCCCTCGTCCGTTACTACTTCCCGGGCGGCAAGGCCGAGCTGTTCGCCGTCGCGTTCGTGGACCGCGGCATCGACCCCGGCCGACTGCTCGAGGAGGCGCTGGCCGAGGGGCTGGACGGTCTGGGCACCCGCCTCGCCGAGCGCGTCCTGCTCACCTGGGACGCGCACGGGGGCGCCGAGCGTTTCCGTGTCCTCTTCGCGGCGGCGGCGACAGGGCAGGACACCCTGCTGCGCGACTTCCTCACGCGCGAGATCTTCGGGCGGCTCTCGGGTGCCCTGGAGGGTCCCGACGTGAGGGAGCGGCTGACGATGGTGGCGGTGACGATGGTGGGGATGCTGGTGACCCGGTACATCCTCGCGCTCGAGCCGCTGGCGTCCATGCCGCCGGCCGAGGTCGCGGCGCGCATCGGCCCGGTGATCGACGGCTGGCTGACCGGACTGGACCGGACCTAGGGCACTTGCGCCGATGGCGCAGGAGGGACATTATTCCTCGCATGGGGAATAGCGGTACGGCGATCGAGATCCGCGGGCTGCGGGTGGTCCGCGGGGGCAAGCACGGCGTGACCGTCATCGACGGGATGGACCTGGACGTCCCGTCCGGACAGGTGGTCGGCCTGCTCGGCCCGAGCGGCAGCGGCAAGACCACTCTCATGCGCGCGATCGTGGGCGTCCAGGAGGTCGAGGCCGGCTCGGTCGAGGTCCTCGGGCGGCCCGCCGGCGACCCGTCGCTGCGGCACCGGGTCGGCTACGTGACGCAGTCGCCGAGCGTCTACTCCGACCTCTCGGTCGTGGAGAACCTCAGGTACTTCGCCGCGCTGCTCGGCGCCTCTGAGGACGACGTCGTCCGCAGCCTGCGCGACGTGGACCTCACGCCGCTGGCAGGCCGTCGCGTCGGGGTCCTGTCCGGCGGTGAGCGCTCGCGGGTGTCCCTCGCCGTCGCGCTGCTCGCCTCCCCTGACCTCCTCGTCCTCGACGAGCCGACGGTGGGTCTGGACCCTGTCCTGCGTCGCGACCTGTGGAACCTCTTCCGGTCGCTCAGCACCGGGGGGACCTCGCTCCTGGTCTCCAGCCACGTCATGGACGAGGCAACCCGCTGCGACCGGCTGCTCCTGCTGCGCGACGGCAGGGTGCTCGCCGACTCCACGCTGCCCGACCTGCTCGAACGGACCCGGACGACCGACGTCGAGCAGGCCTTCCTGGCCCTCGTCGACTCCGACAGCGACGCGAAGGACCTGCGATGAGCCTCCGCCTGACAGGTGCGACAGCGGGCCGTGTGCTGCGCCAGCTCCGCAACGACCCCCGCACGATCGGGATCCTGCTGGTCCTCCCGTGCGTGCTCATCGGGCTGATCGCCTGGATGTTCGAGGGCACTCCGGTGCTCAACTCGTTCGGTCCGCTGCTCGTCGGGCTCTTCCCGCTCGTCGTGATGTTCATCGTCACGAGCGTGGCGACCCTGCGCGAGCGCCAGTCCGGGACCCTCGAGCGGCTGATGACCACTCCGACGGGCAAGGCCGACATCCTCCTGGGCTACATGGTGGCCTTCGGCGTCGTCGCGATCGTGCAGGCCCTGGTCCTCATCGGGTTCTCGCTGTGGGTCGCGGGCATGGAGGTCGCGGGGGAGCTGTGGCTGGTGGTGGTGGTCGCAGTGCTCGACGCGATCCTCGGCACGGCCCTCGGGCTGGCGGCCTCGGCCATCGCCCGCACGGAGTTCCAGGCGGTCCAGCTCATGCCCGTGGTGATCTTCCCTCAGCTCATCGCATCCGGCCTGATCATGCCCCGCGCCGAGATGCCCGGGGTGCTCGAGGCCGTCTCCCGCGTGCTCCCCCTCACCTACGGCATGGAGGCCCTCCAGAAGCTCGCCAAGGGTGGCGGCTTCGAGGAGGTCCGCGGCGCCGTGGGGGTCGTCGTCCTGTTCATCGTCGGTGCCCTCGTGCTCGGAGCGGCGACCCTGCGACGCCGCACACCCTGACGGCCTCGCCCCCGCCAGGGCTCCCGGACCCGGCCCGGGGGAGGCCTTAGGCTGCGCACAGACCTCTGTCGGTGGGGCAGGTCGGTGCAGGGAGAGAGTGCATGAGCCACAGCACGTCGGGTACGGGTCCGGACGACGGCGAACGGCGCGGCTGGCCCTTCGACCCGCCCATGGCGGCAGGCTCGAGCGCCCCCGCTGCCGGCGCGACGGCGCCCGCGCAGGGTGCTCCCGGGGCCACGCCTCCCGAGGGCCCTGGGTCCGCTGCACCTGCGAGCCGCCGACGTCGGGGGCTCCCGCTGTGGCTGATGATCGTGACCGGTGCGGTCGTCGTCGGGCTCGTGGTCGTGGCGGTCCTCGTGCTGGGCAACCGGGGCCCCGCCGCGGCGGCACGCGTCGTCGTCGGCGCGCAGCAGACGGTCACGGCCGCCCCGCCGCAGCCCACGGTCGAGCCGATCGCGCGCGACGCCGGCACCGCCTTCTACGGCGCGCTGCCCTCGACGGTCCTCTCCTACGCGCTCACCGAGGCCGGCCCGGCGGCGCCCCTGGTCTCCGCGGGCGCCCTCGAGGGCTACCGCATGGTCTACGGGGACGGCGGCACCACGACGCTCACCGTCTCCGCCGGGCAGTGGGCGACGCCGGAGGCCGCCACGGCTGCCTACCAGGCGATGGTCGCTGCCCAGAAGCCGGCCGGTGCCGTCGAGGAAGGGCCGGTGCAGGTCGCCGGCGCCGAGGTGGGCCGCTTCACGGTCGCACCCCGCGGTGACGGGACCGGGACGGTGACCTGGGTGAACGGCACGTCGGTGATCCAGGTCGACGGTCCGGAGGCCGCACTGCACGACGTCTTCGCGGCCTTCCCGCTCTAGCACCGGCCGGCGCACCGCCCGCTCGTCCCTCTCCTCATCGCACTCCCACGACCCAGGAGCAGACATGACCCCGTCCCCGACGCCTTCGTCGCTCCGCGTGGCCGTGCTCGGCGCCGGGGTCATGGGTGAGGCGGTGATCGCCGCCCTGCTCAGGGCCGGCGTCGAGGTCGACAACCTCGTCGTGAGCGAGCCCAGTGCCGCCCGCGCGACGGAGATCGCCGGTCGCTACGGGGTGCGCGCGGCGGACGGGAGCGCCTCGGTAGCCCGGCGCGCGGACGTCGTCGTCCTCGCGCTCAAGCCCAAGGACATCGCCGACGTCCTCGCCGAGATCTCCCCCCAGCTCTCCCCGGACGTCGTCGTGATCACCGTGGCCGCCGGTCTGCCCATCTCCTTCTACGAGGCCCGGCTGCCGGAGGGCACCGCCGTGGTGCGGGTCATGCCCAACACACCGGCGGTGATCGGCCAGGGTGCCGGCGCCCTCGCTGCGGGGACGCATGCGAGCGCCGACCAGCTGGCACTCGCCCGCGAGCTCCTCGCGGCCACCGGCCTGCTCGTCACGGTGGCGGAGAAGGACCTCGACGCGGTCACCGCGATCTCCGGCTCAGGACCCGCGTACGTGTTCTACCTGGTGGACGCCCTGGCGGAGGCGGGGGTGCTGCTGGGCCTGTCGCGAGCCCAGGCGCTGCAGCTGGCCACCGCTACCTTCCGCGGCTCCACCGCGCTGCTCGACGAGTCCGGCGAGCACCCGGTCATCCTGCGCGAACGGGTGTCCTCACCCGGCGGCACCACTGTCGCCGCCCTGCGCGCGCTCGACGCGCACGGTGTGCGGGCGGCCGTCCTGGCCGCGGCCGAGGCGGCCCGTGACCGCTCGCGCGAGCTGGCCGCCGAGCTCGACCGGTGAACGCCCCGCGCCCACCCGCGATGAGCGACGTCGCAGTCGTCGCCGGGGTCTCCCACCAGACGGTCTCGCGCGTGCTCAACGGCCACCCGAGCGTGCGCCCCGAGACCCGCCAGCGTGTGCTCGACGCGATCGTCCAGCTCGGCTACCGGCGCAACACCGCGGCGCGGGCGCTGGTGACCCGCCGGACGGCCACGATCGGCGTCGTCTCGTCGGGCTCGGCCCTCTTCGGCCCGACGAGCACCCTCATCGCCGTCGAGGGCGCAGCGCGTGACGCCGGCCTGTTCGTGAGCGTCGCGACGGTGGCCCGGTGGGAGAGCGAGGCGCTGCACCAGGTGCTCGAGCACTTCATGTCGCAGGGCGTCGAGGGGGTCGTGGTGATCGCCGCCCACGACGACGCGATCGAGGCCGTCCAGCAGTTCGCAGCGCCGGTGCCCGTGGTGATGGTCGGACCCAAGGACGTCCCGGGCGGCCGGGTGCTCTCGGTCGCCGTCGACCAGCACGCCGGGGCGCGGCTCGCGACGCGGCACCTGCTCGACCTGGGCCATGCCGGCGTCGCGCACCTCGCCGGGCCCGAGGACTGGCTCGACGCCCGGGCGCGCATCGCCGGCTGGCGCGACGAGCTGCTCGGCGCGGGCATCACCCCGTCCGATCCCATCCCCGGCGACTGGAGTGCGGGCCGCGGCTACGAGGTCGGGCTCGACCTGCTGCGCCAGGGGCTCCCGACGGCCGTCTTCGCCGCCAACGACCAGCTGGCCCTGGGCCTGCTCCGGGCCTTCGCCGAGGCGGGCGTGCGGGTGCCGCTCGACGTGTCGGTCGTCGGCTTCGACGACGTCGACGGGTCGGCGCACTTCTTCCCGCCGCTGACCACGGTCCGCCAGGAGTTCGGCGCTCTCGGCCGCCGGTGCATGGAGCTCCTCCTGGCCGCGATCGCGGGCCACGACGAGGCGCCCGACCTCATCGCGCCCCACCTCGTGGTGCGCGCGAGCAGCGGCCCGCCCCGCGGCTCAGCGCTC
>DASXVR010000366.1:0-2671 GCA_036504175.1 Actinotalea sp.
GGACACCGGGGAGTGCGGCGACCTCGTCGAGCATCGCCGACACCTCGGCGCGGACGGACGGGGCGTCGATCGCCTCACCGTCGGTGCGCCAGACGATGGCGCCCTGCGAGACGCCCTCCGTGCCCGCGCCGGCCTCGGCGAGCAGGCGGTAGGCGGTGGAGGACTCGCTGTCGGGGAGCTGCGTGGCGGTCCGGAAGTCGGTGCCGGTGGCGAGGACGGCGACGGCCAGGCCGACCAGGACGGCGATCCAGCTGCCGAGGACGACGCGTCGCCGGCGGTGGCACCAGCGGGCAAGTGCGGACATGGGGGAGACCTTCCTGGGTGCGGGTGGGAGCACCTCCCAGGTTTGCCTCCGCTGCGCCTGCGGTCGTCAGCCGCGCGCGGTGACCTGCGTACCGCAGGTGCGGTACTCGTGCTGCCACACTGATCCCCGTGAGCAGCGTCCTCGAACAGCTCCTGGGCGCGCCCGCGTGGCTCGTGCTCGGGGTGGTCGGCCTCGTCGTCTTCGCGGAGGACGCCCTCTTCTTCGGGTTCATCCTGCCGGGGGAGACGGCCGCCATCCTGGGCGGCGTCGCGGCCAACCTCGGTCACGTCAACCTGTTCGCTGTGATCGCGGTGACCATCGGTGCGGCCATCGTCGGCGACAGCGTGGGCTACGAGGTGGGCAAGCACATCGGGCCCCGGATCATCCGCTCACGCCGGCTGGGCAACCACCGTCGGCGCCTGCACGACGCCCAGGACCTCCTCGCCCGGCGGGGCGGGCTCGCCGTGCTCCTCGGCCGCTGGGTCGCGTTCTTCCGTGCGGTGATGCCTGCGCTCGCGGGGTCGTCGCGCATGCCCTACCCGACGTTCCTGCTGTTCAACGCCCTGGGCGGCATCATCTGGGGTGTGGTGGTCGTCGTCGCCGGCTACCTCGCCGGTGCGTCGTACGCGAGCGTGCAGAAGATCATCGGGCGCGACGCCGCCATCCTCGTGCTGGCTGCCGCCCTGGTGGTCGCAGTCGTGTGGCACCTGCGACGCCGTCGGCGGGCGGCCGCGGAGCTCCGGTGACGTCCGGCCGGCGCGCGGCTTCGTCAGCGGTCGATGCCGCTCCTGACCGCGGCCCAGAGCTCGGCGTACGCCAGGGCCGGTGCGCTGCGCGGGGCGAAGACCCCGAGCGGGCTGCGCTCGACACCCATCCGCTCGACGACTGCTGACGCGGGCACGACGATCGGCAGCACGTCGGGCGCCTCCTCGGGCAGGCGTTCGGCGAGCTCCCGGTGGATGGTCTTGCGGCGGTCCACCATGGACAGGAAGCCCATGACCTGGGGCCGCCTGCGCGGCACGGCAGCCACGAGCTCGCGGACCTGGTCGAGGGAGCGCATCGAGAGCGGGGACGGGAGCAGCGGGACGACGATGACGTCCGCTGCGGTCAGGATCGCCTCGGACAGCAGGGACATGCCTGGCGGGCAGTCCAGGACGACGACCTGGTACCGCTTGCCCAGCGACGCGAGAACCTTCGCCAGCTGCTTCTCAGGGCGCTTGGTGGCATCCAGCTCCAGGTCGAGGACCCGGTACGAGTCGTGCGCCGGGACGACGTCGAGGAGCTTGTCCTCGGTCGGGCGCACGAGGTCGGTGAGGTCCGTCTTGCCGCGGACGAGGGCATGCGCGTCACCCTTCGCGCGCGGCTTGACCCGCAGGAGGAACGTCGCGCCGCCCTGCGGATCGAGGTCCCACAGCAGCGTGCGCCGGTCCCGGGAGGCGCACCACGCGAGGTTGACGGCGGCGGTCGTCTTGCCGACCCCGCCCTTGACGCTGTACGCAGCGACGATCTTCACGTGTCTCCCGGATGGTCCCGATGCGCGGGTGGCACCGAGCGTACGTGCGTCAGGGTCGCCGGGGACCTCTAGGAAGACGTCCCGGCGCGTCTGCCCGAGCCGCTGTCCAGGCGGTCCCGGGCGTCACGTTCGACCAGGAGCGGGACGAAGTCGCGGACCCGGCTGGCCGCGTACACCTGCTGGACCTGGCTGACGACGTCGTCGACGGTGCTGGGGTCCACGTCCGGGTGGCTCCCGACCAGGCGCTCGCGGACCGTTCCGATCTGCTTCAGCTCGTCCTCGTGCCGCATCTGCTGTCCCTCGGCTCGTGTGGGGTCCGGTCACGGTAAGGCGAGATGGCCGTCGGCGTACACCCCTCGGGCACCTTCGTCCCACCCTGCGAGGATCTGTCGATGGGCCACGACGAGGTGCGGAGCGCGGTGGTCGACGTCTGGACCGCCCAGGAGCGTCCGCACCCGGTCCTGTGGGAGCTGCTCGACGCAGGGGAGCGGGATCGGGCTGCCGGTCTGGGACAGGACCGGGCCGAGCGTTTCGTCGCCGCCCGAGGCCTGGTCCGCGGCGCGGCGGCGCAGCTGCTCGGCTGTGCGGCGCGGGACGTCGTCCTGCGCGTCCGGTGCCCCGCGTGCGGGGGGGCGCACGGACGGGTCTTGTTGGGGAGGTCCGGCCCGGCGGAGCGGGCCCCGGGCCACGTCAGCATCACCCGGGCCGGACCTGTCGTTGCGGTCGCCCTCACGGTGGCCGGGCCTGTCGGCGTCGACGTCGAGGCAGTGGCGGCGGTGTCAGCGCAACCCGTCGAGCGGGTGGCCCTCTCGGACCGCGAGCGGCGGGCGATTCATCGGCTGCCTCCGGACGCC
>DASXVR010000367.1:0-3687 GCA_036504175.1 Actinotalea sp.
ATGATTCTCTCCTCGGAGCACTGGCTGGCTTCTGTCAAGACGACTATGACAGGGTACCCCGAGGATTGCGATGGCTGTGAGCAGGACATTTGACCGAGTCCAGGGCCACATTTGAGCATAAACTGGGAGAGAACGGCCACCCCGTGCCAGGCCGCGCAGATGATTCTCGGAAGTCGCGTCATGATTCGCTCCGGCGACAGTCACATCACATGTGACACTCGAGAAGGCGGTCCCGCACCTCCGTGCCCCCATGTCCCGGCTGACGTCGCGGGTGCACCGGGACCTCGCCCCGGGAGCGCAGCGGGTGGATCCGGTCCTCATCGGGCGGCAGTCCATCTTCACCATGGACGGGGCCCGGTTCGGCTACGAGCTCCTGTACCGGTCGTCACGACCCGGCTCGCCCGTGGACACCTGGTCGGCGCACGAGCAGGACGATGCGACCCGGCACGTCATCCGATCCGCTCTGGCGTGCGGCCTCCCGGTGCTCTGCGGGGCCCGCCCGGCCTTCGTGAACGCGACCCGCACGCTGCTCGTCGGGGGGCTGGACGTGCCGCCCCTGCCGTCGGCGCTCGGCATCGAGGTCGTCGAGTCGGTCGTCGTCGACGCGGCAGTCCTCGACGGGGTTCGCCGGCTGCGCAGCCAGGGGCATCTCATCGCGGTGGACGACTTCACAGGCACCGCCGACCAGCTGGCGGTGCTCCCCCACGCCGACCTCGTCAAGGTCGACATGCGCGACCTGCTGCGGGTCGGCACCGACCTGCTACGGCGTGCCCGGGCGCACGGCGCCATGACCGTCATCGAGCGCGTCGAGACGTCCGAGGCCCTCGACAGGTGCCGCGCGCTGGGGTTCGACCTGGTTCAGGGCAACCTGCTGGAGCCCGCGATGGTGCTGGACATCAGCCCGGCGCAGCTGCCCGGCGCGCGCGTCTCACCGACGCGACGCTGACTGCGCCACGCGCAGCACGGCACGTTCGACAGCGAAGACGGGGTCGCGGCCGGCCCCCTTCACCTCGGCATCGGCCTGGGCGACAGCGCTGATCGCGGCCGCGAGAGACTCCGGCGTCCACGAGCTCAGCTCGCGCCGGGCGCGGTCGACCTGCCACGGCGCCAGGCCGAGATCACGAGTCGGATCCAGCCCCCGGCCTCGCGCAGCAGCGACCTTCGCGAGGATGCGGAGCTTGGCGGCCAGGGCTGCGACCACAGGGACGGGGTCGGAGCCGGTGGCGAGCGCGTGGCGCAGGAGAGCTACCGCCTCGCCGGCTCGACCCTCCACGGCGGCGTCGGCCACCCGGAAGCCGGTCGCCTCGACCCTGCCGCCGTAGTACCTGGTCACCAGCTCGACGGTGACCATCCCCGTGGTGTCCGCCGCGAGCTGCTGGCAGGCCGCAGCCAGCTCACGCAGATCCGCCCCGCACGCCTCGACGAGGGCCCTCAACGCCGCAGGCTCCGCGCGGCGCCGTGCCCGCCGCAGCTCCGCGACGGCGAACGCCGTCTTGTCGGCGTCACGCTTGACCGGATCACACACGACGAGCGCCGCGCCCGACGCGCGGACGGCCTCCAGGGTGCGCTTGCCGCGGACCCCTCCCCCGTGGACCAGCACCAGCACCACGTCCGCCGCTGGGTTCTGGACGTAGGCAGTCACATCCGCCAGCGCGTCGTCACCGGCCGCCTGGAGGTCGGTGAGGACGACCAGCCGGGCCTCGTCGAAGAGCGACGGGCTGGTCGCGACACTCAGGGCGCCCGCCTGGTAGGCCGGACCGTCGAGGCGCGTGACCTCGAGCTCGGGGTGCCTGTCACGGGCCAGCCCCACCAGACGCTCGACGGCGCGCTCGGCCAGGAGCGTCTCGGCACCCGTGACGAGGACGACCGGCGCGAGCTCGACCTGGTCCCACGCGGTCGCCGCACCACCGGCGCGGCTCGGCTGCTGTCGCGGAGGCTGAGGGGGCATGGGTCAAGCCTGCCACGCGCCGGTGTCACGCCCGGGCCAGCAGAGCGACCAGCAGGAACCGCGACCCGGGCAGCAGCAGCACCGCCAGGGCAGCGGTCACGAGCAGAAGTCCCGGACGCCGCTCACGCCGCAGCCGTCCGCCGCCGAGCAGTGCGACGACGGCCGCCGCGTCGAGGGCGAGGAGAGCTACGGCACCCAGGAGGTGGTCGTGCCAGGGCAGGGTCGCCCCCGGCATCGCCGCGCCGGTCCGGGCCACGGAGGCGACCCACCAGGCGGCTGCGCCCGCGCCGTTGCACAGGAGACGGCCGGCGGCAGGCCACCAGCCCGCCACGAGCGTCGCCGCCACGCCGAGCAGCGTGGTCGGCACCAGGGCAGGCGCCGCCAGCAGGTTCGCCGGGATCGCGTAGATCGACACGGCTGGGCTGATCAGGACCACGACCGGCGCGCACGCCACCTGCGCCGCCACGGGCACCGCGAGGCCGTCGGCGAGCCAGCGCGGCAGCCAGCGCGCCAAGGCGTGGGCGAGCCGCGGTCCGAGGAGCACGATCGCGGCCGTGGCCACGACCGAGAGCACGAACCCCAGGGACCGGGACAGCCACGGGTCGAGCACCAGCAGGAGGATCACGGCCACGCACAGCCCCGACACCGCCTTCGCGCGCCGTCCCACCAGCAGGCCGATGCAGCCGACGACACCCATGACCGCCGCCCGCACCACGCTGGGCTGGGGGTGGACGAGCAGCACGAGCGCTCCGATCGTCAGGGTTGTCACGCCAGCCCTAGCAGCTCGCGGCAGCCGGAGCGCGCCCGTCACGCTCAGGACCGCTCCGGCCAGCAGTGCGAAGTGACTCCCCGACACCGCCGTGACATGGGTGAGCCCCACGGTGCGCATCGCAGCGGTCAGGTCGTCCGGCACACGGGACACGTCACCGATCGCGGCGCCCGGCACGAGTCCACGGCCGTCGGGAGGCAGGTGGTCGCTCGCAGCCATCAACGACGACCGCAGGGCGTCGACCGCGGCGTCGATCTGGCCGGGTCCGTCGAGGACCTCCACCGGGCCCCAGGTCGTCAACGCACCCTCCATCGCATCGCCCGCTGGGACGGGGGCCAGCCGTCCGCTCACCCGCACGCGGCTCCCGTACTCGACACCCGCCCACTCGGCGCCACCCGTGACCATCACGGGTGCGGAGGCCGTGCCGGCGTGCCCGTGAGCCGCGACCCGCTGGACGGCAAGGACGGTGCGCACCCGAGCCGGGGCAGACCCGTGACCGCTCCCCGGACCTACCGACGGCGCGCCCACGACCTCCGCGGCCACGGTTCCCTCCACGGTGGCCACGGCTCGCTCTCGCAACGCGGACCCGAGGATCCCGCCGTCGCGGACCGCGACCTGGGCAGCGCACGACGCGAGCGCGGCGGCGACGACCGCCAGCAGCAGCAGGATCGACCCGCCGGCGCCCCTGGGCAGGCCCGCGACCATCAGCCCCACGACGACCATCAGCCCCACGACGAGCACGACGGCAGCAGCAGCGCTCAGCCGCGACGCGGGCGCGGCGATGCCCAGCCCGCAGACGAGCCACCCGGCGGCGGCCGCCGGGACCAGCCTCAGGTCCAGCGGGCCGTCAGACATGGACCTGGTCCCGGACCCGTTCGAGGAGGGAGGGGCCGATCCCGCTCACCTCACGCAGCTCCTCGACGTCCGAGAACCGCCCGTGGGCGTCTCGCCAGTCGACGATCCGCTGAGC
>DASXVR010000368.1:0-12853 GCA_036504175.1 Actinotalea sp.
GCGGCGGCGAGCAGGCGCCCCTGACGGAGGGTGGCCAGCTCCTTCTCGGCCTCGCGCAGCCGCGCCACGACGCTCGCCACCCGCTCGGGCAGCTCCTCCGGGCGCACCTTGAGCGCCTCGGTCAGGGTCGAGACGAGGGCACGCTCGCGGGCGAGGTGCCGGAAGCCCTCGATGCCGACCAGCGCCTCGACCCGGCGCGAGCCCGAGCCGACCGACGACTCGCCGGTCAGGGCGATGAGCCCGATCTGGCTGGAGTGGTCCACGTGGGTGCCGCCGCAGAGCTCACGGGACCAGGGGCCACCGATCTCGACGACGCGCACCTGCTCGTCGTACGTCTCGCCGAAGAGGGCGATCGCCCCCCACGCCCGCGCCTCCGGCAGAGTCATGTACTGCCACTTCACGCCCAGGTCCTGGCGGATGGCGCGGTTGGAGACCTCCTCGATCTCGCTGCGCGTCGCAGCCGAGAGCGCGTGGTTCCAGGAGAAGTCCAGGCGCAGGTAGCCGGGCTTGTTGTACGAGCCGGACTGGAGCGCCTCCGGGCCGAGCACCTCCCGCAGCGCAGCGTGGACGACGTGCGTCCCCGAGTGGGCCTGGCGTGCACCGAGGCGCCACTCCGGGTCGACCTGTGCGAGCACGGTGCTGCCCGAGGCGAGCTCACCCTCGACGACGCGTGCGGTGTGCACGATGAGGCCCTTGACCGGCCGCTGGACGTCGAGCACCTCCAGCCGGGCACCGTCGGACGTGATGACGCCGGAGTCCGAGTCCTGACCACCGGACTCTGCGTAGAACGGGGTGCGGTCCAGCACCAGCTCGACCGTCTGCCCCTCGGCGGCGACATCCACCGGCTCGCCGTCGCGCAGCAGGCCGCGCACGGTCGACGGCGTGTTCAGCTCGGCGTAGCCGGTGAACTCGGTCGCGCCCTGGTCGCGCAGCGCGCGATACGCGGTCGTGCCCGCCTGGCCGCCCTTCTTGGCCTTGGCATCGGCACGCGCCCGCTCCCGCTGCGTCTGCATGAGCGACCGGAAGCCGGCTTCGTCGACAGCAAGGCCCTGCTCCCCCGCCATCTCGAGCGTCAGGTCGATGGGGAAGCCGTAGGTGTCGTGCAGAGCGAACGCCTGGGCGCCGGGCAGGGTCGTCCCTCCGGAGCCCTTGATCTGGCGCACGGCGGTGTCCAGGATCGTCGTGCCCGAGACCAGGGTGCGTCGGAACGCCTCCTCCTCGGCGTAGGCGATGCGCGAGATCCGGTCGAAGCCCCTGATCAGCTCGGGGTAGGACTGCCCCATGGCGTCGCGGGACGCGGGCAGCAGGTACGGCAGGGCGGGCTCGTCGACCCCGAGCAGCTTCATCGCGCGCACGGACCGGCGCAGCAGGCGGCGCAGCACGTACCCGCGTCCCTCGTTCGACGGCGTGATGCCGTCGCCGATGAGCATGAGCGACGAGCGGATGTGGTCCGCGACGACGCGCATGCGGACGTCGTCGTCGTGGTTCGCGCCGTACCGCTTGCCCGCGATCTCCTGGGCGGCGGTGATCACCGGGAACACCTCGTCGATCTCGTAGAGGTTGTCGACGCCCTGGAGCAGGTAGGCGACGCGCTCGAGGCCCATGCCGGTGTCGATGTTCTTCTGCTTGAGGTCACCGATGATGCGGAAGTCGTCCTTGGACTGCACCGAGTCGATCTCGTACTGCATGAAGACCAGGTTCCAGATCTCCAGGAAACGGTCCTCGTCGACGACGGGGCCGCCGTCGGCGCCGAACTCCGGTCCCCTGTCGACGTAGATCTCCGAGCACGGCCCGGCGGGTCCGGGCTGGCCGGTCGTCCAGTAGTTGTCCTTCTTGCCGCGGCGCTGGATGCGCTCCTCGGGCAGGCCCGCGATCCGCTTCCAGAGGGCCGCCGCCTCGTCGTCGTCGTGGTAGACGGTGACCCAGATCTTGTCGGGGTCGAAGCCGTAGCAGCCGTCCGCCTGGGAGCCGGTGACCAGCTCCCACGCGTAGGTGATGGCCCCCTCCTTGAAGTAGTCGCCGAAGGAGAAGTTGCCGTTCATCTGGAAGAACGTGCCGTGCCGGGTCGTCTTGCCGACCTCGTCGATGTCGAGCGTCCGCACGCACTTCTGCACGCTCGTGGCCCGCTGCCACGGCGGCGTCTGCTGGCCGAGCATGTACGGGATGAAGGGCACCATGCCGGCGATGACGAACAGCGTCGACGGGTCGGGCGAGATCAGCGACGAGCTCGGCACGACGGCGTGCTCGCGCTGCTCGAAGTAGTCGAGCCAGCGACGTCGGATCTCGGCTGTCCGCATGGTGTGTCCTCGGTACGTCAGGGCCGGGGTGGGCCGGGTGTGGGGGGCTGCTCGGCGGCGCGGTGGCCGTCGTGGGACGGGTTGCGCGAGCCGCAAGCGTCAGAAGTCGTAGACAGGGTCCTCGTCGTCGACCCGGCCGGTGGGCCGGGCCTGCGAGGCGGCGTCGGTGCGGGGCGAGGCTCCCCCGGTGCGGGTGGCGTCCTGAGCCCACGGGCTCGCGTCACGGTCACGGCTGCCCGCGTCGCGGGTCCGCCGACCGAAGACCGCCCCGGCGTCACCGGCCTCAGGCGTGACCAGGAGGGTCTCGACCAGCTCCCGTTCGCGAGCGGCCATGGACACCTTCACCTGGTCGAGGGCGTCCCGGAGCGCCGACGAGGTGGCACGGCCCGCCGCCCCGACCTGCTCGGTCACGCCGGCCGGGGTGTACCGGCGCGCGGCGCGGCGGACACGCTCCACCGCGACCACAGCCCCGACAGCGCCGACGCCGACCCAGAAGAGGCGACGCATCAGCGGCGCACCTTCGCCACGAGGCCGGACAGGGCCGTGCGCACGCCGTAGGAGAACGCCGCCACCTTGATGAGGGGCCCACCCACGGTCGCCGCGACGAGAGCCGTCAGCGCCGAGATGTTCTGGCTGACCTCGGCCGCGGACGTGGTGACGGTGTCGACCTTGACCAGCTGGGCGTTCGCGCTGGCGACGGTCGTGGCGGCCTCGTCCAGCATGGGCACGGTGTGCTCGGTGAGCTGCTTCACGGAGCCCCGGAGCTCGTCGAGCACGTGCGTCATCATCATCAGGGGCCGCGCGAGGAAGTAGACGAGGACAGCGAAGGCGATCGCCGCGATCAAGCCGGCGGCCACCCCGATCGCGCTCACGACGTCTGCGAACATCCGCTTCCTCTCCTCACCATCGACACCGTCCCGGCGGGGGCGGCACGCTCACACGCTCGACGTCCGACCCTACCGGCCTGCGAACCGCACGGGGCAGCGGTCGGACGCAGCAGCGCCCCGCACCCGGCCGTCGGCCAGGTACGGGGCGCGTGCTGCGTTCGGTGGTTCGACGCTGCCGGAGCAGACGGGCAGATCAGCGCGAGTAGTACTCGACGACGAGCTGGACCTCGCAGGTCACGGGGACCTCGGCGCGCTTGGGCCGGCGGACGAGAACCGCGCTCAGCTTCTCGAGCTGGACCTCGAGGTAGCCGGGGACCGCGGGCAGGACGTCGCGGTGAGCACCGGCGGCGGCGACCTGGAACGGGACCGTCGCCTGGCTCTTGGGCTTGATCTGGAGCGTCTGGCCGGGCTTCACCTGGAAGGACGGACGGTCCACGATCTTTCCGTCGACCAGGACGTGACGGTGCACGACCGTCTGGCGCGCCTGGAGGATGGTGCGGGCGAAGCCGGAGCGCAGCACGAGGGCGTCCAGACGGCTCTCGAGGTTCTCCACGAGGGCCTCACCGGTCAGGCCGGGGGTCTTCTTGGCCTCGTCGAACGCGCGGGCCATCTGCTTCTCGCGGATGCCGTACTGGGCGCGCAGGCGCTGCTTCTCACGCAGACGGACCGCGTAGTCCGACTCGGTGCGGCGACGGGCACGGCCGTGCTCACCGGGCGGGTAGGGACGCTTCTCGAAGTGCTTGACGGCCTTCGGCGTCAGGGCCAGGCCGAGGGCCCGGGAGAGGCGCACCTGGCGGCGCGCACGGGTCACAGAGGACACAGTTGGTCTTCCTGTCGTTGTCGTGGCACATCCCGCGGCGGAGAGGCTCCGGCGGGTGTGGGACCAACCTTCGTGGTGCGGCTGAGGTCCCCAGGGGTCACCCGCGAGCGGGCAACCCGGCAATGCTACCGCACGCCCGCCGTCCCTCCGCCGCCGCCGAAGTCGCCGCCCACGGCACGCCGCCGCCGCGCAGCGCGGGCCTCGCGGTCAGTGGCCGTGCAGGATCTGCCGGATCCGCTCGAGCCGCGCGCTGACGTCGCGCTCGAACCCGCGGTCCGAGGGGGCGTAGTAGCGCGCGTCGACCAGCTCGTCGGGCGCGTACTGCTGGCTCGCCACGGCGTGCGGCTCGTCGTGCGCGTACCGGTAGCCCTGCCCGTGCCCGATCCGCTGCGCACCGGCGTAGTGGGTGTCGCGCAGGTGCGGCGGCACCGGTCCCGCCTTGCCGGCGCGAACGTCGGCGATGGCTGCGTCGATCGCCATGTAGGAGGCGTTGGACTTGGGCGCCGTGGCCACGTGGACCACGGCCTCGGCCAGGATGATCCGGGCCTCGGGCATGCCGATCAGCGCGACGGCCTGCGCCGCCGCCACCGCCGTCTGGAGCGCGGACGGGTCGGCCATGCCGACCTCCTCGGCCGCGGCGATCACGATCCGGCGGGCGATGAAGCGGGGGTCCTCCCCCGCCACCACCATCCGTGCCAGGTAGTGCAGAGCCGCATCGACGTCCGAACCACGCATGGACTTGATGAACGCGCTGATGACGTCGTAGTGCTGGTCGCCGGCGCGGTCGTACCGCACCGCCGCCACGTCGATGGCCCGCTCGACCGCATCCAGGTCGACGACGGGAGCCTGCTCACCCTCGGACTCGTCGGCCGGTCCGGCCTCCCCGGTGCGGGCGGCGTCCAGGACGCTCCCGGCGGCGGCCTCGAGGATCGTCAGGGCCTTGCGGGCGTCCCCTCCTGACAGCCGCAGGAGGTGCTCCTCCGCGTCGGGTGCCAGCTGCACCGACCCGGCGAGCCCTCGCTCGTCGGTGACGGCCCGGCGGACCAGGGCGCGCACGTCCTCCGTCTCGAGAGGCCGGAGCGTCAGCAGGAGCGAGCGGGACAGCAGCGGTGAGTTCACCGAGAAGCTCGGGTTCTCGGTGGTGGCCGCCACGAGGGTCACCCAGCGGTTCTCCACGCTCGGCAGGAGCGCGTCCTGCTGCGAGGTCGAGAACCGGTGCACCTCGTCGATGAACAGCACGGTCTCCGCGCCGCCGGTGGCCAGGCGACGCCTCGCCTCGTCGACCACGGCGCGCACGTCCTTGACACCCGACGTCACACCCGAGAGCTCGACGAACCGGCGGCCCGACGTCGACGCCACGAGGTAGGCCAGTGTGGTCTTGCCGGTCCCGGGAGGGCCCCACAGCACGATCGACGCGGGCGTCGCACGCCGGGAGGCATCGTCGGGTGGCTCCACCAGCCGGCGCAGGGGCGAACCCTGGGCCAGCAGGTGCGACTGACCGGCCACCTCGGCGAGCGTGCGCGGCCGCATCCGCACCGCGAGCGGCGCGCTGCTGCTCACGCCGGGAAGGCCCTGCGACGTGGTGGTGACGGCGTCGAACAGGTCCATGCGGCGAGCGTACGCAGCCGGGGCCGCGCACGACGCCTGCGATAGCATCCACGAGCCCATCGAAGGGGGTAGTCCGATGAGCACCGAGCTCGACTGGCTCGACCGTCCGGCGGTCCTGGACTGCCCCGTCTGCCGGTTCGCGGGCCCCGCCGTCCAGGTGGCCGAGGTCAATGCTCTGGGACGCACCGGTATCGAGGTCGTCCGCTGCCCCCGGTGCGCATCCGTCGCGATGAGCGGCGAGGTCGGCGACGTGACGCCTGACGACGCCTCCATCGACGCCTACGTCGAAGCCGGTGCGGGCATCGACGCGATCGCCGCCGGGATCGACGTGGTGGACCCCGGCGCGATCAGGCGCATGCTCGACGTGGGCTGCAACTACGGCTTCGGCATGGACCTGGCCCGCCACCTGCACGGCTGGGAGACCCTCGGCGTCGAGCCGTCCCCCGCCGGCCGACGAGGTGCTGCCGAGCTCGGGCTGGACATCCGCGACGAGTACGTGACGGACACCTCCGAGCTCGACGGCCCCTTCGACCTGGTCCTGGCATCGGAGGTCCTCGAGCACGTCCCTGACCCGCACGGCTTCCTGCGCACGCTCGCGCGTCAGCTCGCGCCGTCCGGTGTCCTGGTCCTGACCACCCCGGCGGCAGAAGCAGTGGTGCCGCAGAACGTCACCGAGCTCGTCCTCATCGCCCTGTCCCCCGGCTTCCACGGCTTCCTGTCGAGCGAGGCCGGCCTCACCGGGATGCTGCGGGACGCCGGGTTCGCGAGCGTGAGCGTCCGTCGGGACGGCGGGACCCTGCGCGCCCGAGCCAGCCTCGCGGCCGGGCTCGAGCTCGAGCGGCCCGCGGACGAGTCGGTGGACCGGCTCGCCCTGGAGGCGTACTACGAGGAGCGCACCGCGGCCGCCGCCCCGGGCAGCGCCCTCGAGAACGGGATGGCGACGCGGCACCTGCGGTCGGCGGTGAACCGCGGGGACTTCGCCACCGCCGAGGGGAGCGCCGCACGGGCGGTGGACGCGCTGCGTCGGCGGCACGGCTTCGACCTCGACGACCCTGACAGCGTGTCGGCAGCGCTGCGCGCCGGACGGGCTCCCGCGTGGAACCTCGTCGGTGCTGCGTACGCCCTCGGGATGGTCGAGCTGCTCGGCAGGAACCGCCCCGACCGCGCCGCCCGCTACTTCGCCCTCGTGCTCGAGGCGATCGACGCCTGGCGTGCCTTCGCCGGCCTCCTCGACGGCGACTCGGCGAACCTTCGCGGCCATGCCGCCCGGCACCGGGCGCTCGCCCTCGTGCGGGCCGAGCCGTCGTCGGCGCTCGGTGCGCTGGCTGCTGCGGCCGGCCTCCTCGATCCCCACGACCAGCGGATGCTGCGACTCCAGCTGTTCACCGAGCTCGTCTCGGCCGGCCACCATGACGTGGCGCGTGATCTCGCGCACGGTGTGGCGGCCATCGCCCCCGTCGCGGCGAGGGCCGCTGACCGGTCGGAGCGTCGGGCCGGGCTCGATGCGCTGTACTGCCTGTCCACCCACGCCGCCGGCTGCGGCGACCTCGCGACAGCGGTCCTGTGGGCCGAGGCGGCCCGGCCTGCCATCGCTGCCGCCCCGGTCGAGGACGACCTGGCCGTGCTCCTCGAGGGGCTCGCCGCCCACGAGCACAACCTCGCCGTCATGCTCACACCCTCGGAGCCGGTGGCGGGCGACGTCCCCGAGCCACCCGCAGCGCCCGCGCACGCGGTCGAGGTCTTCTGGGTCGATGCGTCAGGCGTCCACCTGAGCGGTTGGGCGCACCAGGGCAACGAGCCCGTCACGAGCATCGCGATCGAACGTGCCGGGGTCGCGGTCGCACAGGAGCCCACCGATCGCCCGGATCTGCTGGCGTTCTGGCCCGGAGTGCCGGCCGTGGTCCGCTCCGGCTTCCGGCTGTACCTCCCCGGCACCGCCGACGCGCCGGTTGACCTCGTGGTGACCACGGCGACCCGGTCCGTCCGCACACGCCTCTCGCTGCCCGCCCACCCTCTCCCGTCGCCGTCGCTCAGCCCCGACGACGGCCGCTTCACCGAGCTGCTCGCCGCATCCATGGCGACCGCACCCCCGGGCGCGGTCCTCGCGATCGGGCTGCGGGGAGAGACGCTCGGCCAGCGCGAGGCGCTCCAGCGCGCTGTCGGCGACCGTCGACTGGTCGTGGCCGACGTGCACGACGGCCTGGGCGTCGACGTGATCGCCGATGCCCACGACCTGGTCGCGACGTTCGGTGAGCGGGCCTTCGCCGTGGTCACCTCCGCGATGGTCCTCGAGCACGTCGTCGCCCCCTGGCTCGTCGCCGAGCAGGTCAACCGGGTGCTCCTCCCGGGCGGCATCAGCGCCCACGTCGCGCCGAGCGCCTGGCCCGAGCACGCCCAGCCGAACGACTTCTGGCGCTTCACCGGGGCCGGTCTGACCGAGCTCTTCGGCCCGCGCACCGGGTTCGAGCCGGTGGACACCGGCTCCTACGGCGAGGTGCGTCTGCACCCCTCGCAGGCGTGGATCGACGGGCAGTGGGGGCTCGCGACGCACAGCACTCCCAGTGCGAGCTGGGTGGTCGCGCGCAAGGTCAGCCACCTGGCCGCCGGCGAGGTCCGGTGGCCCTACGACGCCGCCGCAGGCCTCGCCACCGCCCGCCGGTACCCGCTGGAGGGACTGGCCCCCGCCGGGGTGCTCGACCGGTTCACGAGCCAGCCCGGCTCCCTGGTCCCCGGCGCGCACGGCACCGAGACGCCCCCGACAGCCGACGACCCGGAGCCGACCACCAGCGGCGCCGCCCACGGCGAGGTCGCAGCGCCCACGTCCTCGGTCAGCGTCGTCCTGCCGCTCTACGACGGCGAGACGTACGTGCGCACCGCCGTGCAGTCCGTCGTCGACCAGACAGTGCGGCCGCTCGAGCTCGTGGTGGTCGACGACGGCTCGAGCGACGGCGGGGTCGCCGCGGTCCGGGCGATGGACCTCCCGTTCCGCCTCGTGGTGGTCACGCAGGCGAACCAGGGCCAGTCAGCAGCCCGCAACGCCGGGATCCGCGCCGCGACCGGCGCGTTCGTCGCCCTCATCGACCAGGACGACCAGTGGCGACGCGACCACCTCAGCGCCCTGGTGCCTCTGCTGGAGGCCGACCCCGAGCTCGCCTGGGTGTACTCCGACTTCGACGAGCTGGATGAGACGGGGCGCACCGTCACGCTCTCCTTCATCCGGGAGCGCCGGGTTCCCCACCCCAAGCCGACCCTCGCTGCCTGCCTCTCCGGGGACCTCATGGTGCTCCCGTCGGCGAGCGTGCTGCGCAAGGCGGCCCTCGAGCAGGTGGGCGGCTTCGACGCACGCCTGCGGGGGTACGAGGACGACGACCTGTTCGTGAGGCTCTTCGCCCGGGGCTGGGGGCACGCCTTCGTCCCCGTGTCCACCACGCGCTACCGGGTCCACGCGAGCGGGTCGAGCGCCGGGGACTCCTTCCTGCGGTCACGCATGCTGTACCTGGGCAAGCTCATCGAGGAGTTCGAGGTCGACCACCGGATCAACCGTGACCTGGTGCACGACGTCGTCCTGCCGCGCTTCTACCAGACCACCCTGAACGAGTACACGCAGGCGATCGCCATGCACGACCACCAGCGCGCCCTGGGTCTGGCGGGTGCGCTCCGGGAGATCTCCGAGCTCGAGGGCAAGCACGGCTGGCGCCGCCGAACGGGCCTGCGGATGATGGGTCACCCCCGCCGGCTGCGGTGGCTCCTGCTGCGTCTCGAGCGGCTCCCCCGCGCTGTGCGGCCCGCGCTGAACCGCGACCTGAACCTGCACAACCGCACGGTCGTGCGCGAGGAGCTGCGCTCGCGCTGAGCGGCGTGCTCGCGTTCCGGTGCCCGTCGCCCGACCCGGACGCCGAGCCGCCGCGGGCGCCGGACGGTGACCGTGTGCGGAAAGCGCTGGTGACCTGGGATGCTGACGCCGTGTTCGACTCCCTCGGTCGCCTCGCGGCCCGGTCTCCCAAGACCCTCGTCGCCGTCTGGCTGGTCGTGACGGCTGCATGCTTCGCGCTCGCCGTCGTCGGGGTCGGCGGGCAGACCCTGTTCGAACGACTCTCGACCGGGAACCCCTCGGTGCCCGGCTCCCAGAGCGAACGGGCGGAGAAGATCCTGCAGGACAGCTCGACCCAGGGGCCGAGCCTGAGCCTGGCCGTGGACGGCATCGACCCCGCCGACCCCGCCCTGGCGGAGCCCGTCGCCGCTGCCCGCACCGAGCTGATGGCGGTCAAGGGAGTCGCGTCGGTGATCGACCCCTACGTGTTGCCCCAGGGACCCGCGAACCCTGCGGCAGCCCCCCTCCTGGCCGCGAGCGGTGACGGGTTCCTCGTCGTGGTCGAGCTCGAGCCGGACCTCGGCGACAACGCCGAGAAGGCGGCGCTGGGGAAGGTCGAGACGCTGCTGGGGGCCCTCCCCGGCCGGCTGGCGTCCGTCGATCCCGGCGCGCACGGCCAGGTCGGCGGGACGTCCCTGATCGTGCACGAGATCACCGGCCAGGTGGAGCAGGACCTGCGGACCGGCGAGGCCATCGCCCTCCCGATCGCCCTCGTCGTCATGATCATGGTCTTCGGCGGCTTCGTGGCAGCCGCGATGCCCATGGCCGGGGCCCTCGCGTCGATCGCGGGCGGTCTGGGCAGCGTGTACGGGCTGTCCCACCTGCTCGACATGGACGCGTCCGTCGTGAACGTCGTCACGATCCTCGGGCTGGGGCTGTCGATCGACTACGGCCTGCTCATCGTGTCCAGGTTCCGCGAGGAGCTCCACTCCCTCGTCGACGTCGACGGTGGTGCCGCGGTGCGCCGACGCCGGGGCGACGGGGCCGTGGAGACCGCGCTGCGACGCACCATGGTGACGGCCGGCCGCACCGTCGCGTTCTCCGCCCTCACCGTGGCCATCTCGATCGCCGGGCTGCTCGTCTTCCAGCCCGCGATCCTGCGGACCTTCGGGTCGGCGGGCGTCTGCGTGATCCTCGTCGCCGTCGCCACGGCTCTGACGCTCGTCCCTGCGCTGCTCTCCCTGGCCGGTCGACGGCTGGCCAAGCCCGGTCTCCTGGGGCGGGTCCCCGGGGTGCGGTGGCTGCTCGCCCGGACCGGCGACGTGTCGTCGGAGGAGGGCGTCTTCTCGCGTCTGGCCGGTCGCGTCCAGCGCCGGCCGTGGTGGGTCATGGGCGGTGCGCTCGTGCTCCTCGCGGCCCTCAGCCTCCCCTTGGGCCACATCGAGCTGCGCAACTCCACGATCGAGCTCCTCCCGCGCGGCTCGGACCAGCGCGCCTACGTCCAGACGATCGCGCGCGAGTACCCGGCCTCCGCCACGCCGGCGGTGCAGGTCGTCGCCGACGGGTCGCTGGAGGAGGTCACCGCCTGGGCGGCCCAGCTCGCCGACCTGCCGCACGTCGCATCCGTCGACCCGCCGAAGCCGATCGGTCCCTACGTCCTGGTGGGGGTGCGGCCGGACTCCAAGGACGCCGGTGGCGCCGTCGCCCGTCAGGTCGCGACGGCGGTGCGGGCGACGGACGCGCCGTTCAGCACGTGGGTCACCGGGCAGGCCGCCCACCAGATGGACTTCGTCCACGCCCTCAAGGAGCGGGCGCCGTGGGCCGCCGGGATCGTGGTCCTGGCGACGTTCGTGCTGCTGTTCCTGATGACCGGCTCGGTCGTCATCCCGGTCAAGGCGCTGCTGACGAACGCCCTCTCGCTGGCGGCGTCGCTCGGGGTCCTGGTGTGGGCGTTCCAGGACGCCCACCTCGCCGACCCGCTCTCCTTCACGTCGACGGGCGGCATCGAGACCTACGTGGTCGCGCTGATCATCGCGTTCGCGTTCGGGCTCGCCATGGACTATGAGGTGTTCCTGCTCTCCCGGATCAAGGAGCTCTACGACCGGGGCGAGACCAACGACGAGGCCGTCCGCCTGGGGCTCCAGCGCTCGGGCCGCATCATCACCTCGGCGGCGCTGATCATCATCGTGGTCTTCACCGGGTTCGTCTTCGGCAAGCTCCTGGTGATCAAGGAGGTGGGGTTCGCACTCGCCGTGGCCGTCCTCATCGACGCGTCCATCGTCCGCATGTTCCTGGTCCCCGCGACGATGACGCTGCTCGGCCGCTACAACTGGTGGGCACCGGCACCGCTGAGGCGGCTGCAGGAGCGGGTGGGCATCCAGCACTGATTCCGGCCCTGACCGGTCGATCTGCCCGTTAGCATCCGGTTCATGACCTCCCAGCCCGTGTCCGGCCGCGCCACGCGGGCAGTGATGGAGCGTTACCAGGCACAGATCGCCGCAGACCGTCGATGGACCATCGCCGAGCGCGCCGTGACCGTGCTCCTCGTCCTGGTGCTCGTCCTCTTCCTCGCGGGCGCCGCCCTCGGCGTGCTCGGGCTACGGCTCCCCTGGTTCGTGACCGTGTCGCCGATCCCGGTGGTGGTCGGCTGGTTCATGTACCGGACCGAGCTCCTGCGCTTCCTGGGCCGCCCCGGGACGCCGTTGTTCCCCGAGCAGATGCTCAAGATCGCCGCGCAGACCGACGCCGCGGAGGCAGCACCTCACGCGTTCGGCGCCACGCCGCCAGGCATGCGGACGTACAACCCCGACCTGCGCTGATGAAGCCCCTGCCGACCGACGTCGCCGAGTACCACCGGCGTCGGCGGGCAGCACGGATCGTGACGGTCGTGGTCGTGCTGGCTGCCCTACGTCCGCTCTACCAGGTCGTGCTGATCGGCACCCGCCACGACGAGCTGCGCGCGCTCGCGATGGTGCCGTACATCCTGCTGGTCATCGTCGCGATCCTGGGTGGGGTCGCCCTGGTGAAGGTGTGGCGGTGGTCCTTCCACGCTCGGCCGGCGACCCTGCCGCTGGATCCGACGCCCGGCGAGATCTACGGCATCCCGCAGCTCGACGAGCCTCCGGCCCGCCACCGCGGCCTCAGCGGTGAGGTGGAGCCGCCCGTCCGGTGGTGAGCCTCAGGCCGGCCGCCGACGGTGCGCCGCCCCGTCCTGACCGCGCGGGCCGAACGACCTGAACTCGCCCTCGACGTCGAAGCCGAGCCCCGCGTAGATGCGACGCGCGCTCGAGTTGTCCGCATAGAGCCCGAGCGACACCCAGGAGGCGCCCGCCTCGAAACCGGCCATCGTCACCGCTGCGGTGAGCGCGCCGCCGAGCCCGCGACCGCGTGCGTGCGGCACCACCCCGAGCCCGTGCAGGTGCCAGGAGAA
>DASXVR010000369.1:0-1980 GCA_036504175.1 Actinotalea sp.
CCATGCCGCCGGTACGGCTCCCGTCGTCGTGACGACCCCGCTGGGCACGAGCGCCGGCACGGCCTTCACCTACATCCCCTACGTCGGGCAGACCCCGTCGCGCGTCCTGACCGACCTCGTCGTCCCGCCCGGTGTGGTGCGCTGCGTCCAGGTGTCCGGCGCGGCAGGTGTCCCGGACGAGGCGACGGGCGTCTTCCTGACGTGACGACGATGCGACCGACCAACGCCGGGTACGTCGTCGTCTACCCCGACTCCGCGGGGGACGGCGCTACGCCGCCTCCGAACGGGTCGACGGTGAACTTCGAGCCGGGCGCGGATGTCGCCAACTCGGCCTTCGTGCAGCTCCCCGCCGACGGGAAGATCTGCTATCAGACGCAGAGCTCCGGAGCGGTCGGCGTGCTCATGGACGTCAGCGGGTACGCGCTTCCCGACGCGGGTCTGACCATGACGGCGTCCACTCGGTTGCTGGACACCCGCCCGGGCGCCATCCACGTCGGGTCGGTCACCGGCCCGGTGAGCCCGCGCCACGAGTACACCGTGCAGGTCACTGGCAACGCCGGGGTCCCGGCGGGTGCGACAGCCGCGCTGGTCAACGTCACGGTCACCGGTGCGACAGCGGCGGGCAACCTGCGGCTCTTCGCGGCGGGTGAGCCGCTGCCTGCCACATCGGTGGTGAACGTCGCACCCGGGCTGGACAAGGCCAACGGCGCCATCGTCGCGCTCTCGTCGTCCGGCGAGCTGTCCTTCTACTCCGACACCGTGGTGGGCACGTCCGTCAACCCGGTGCAGGTCGTCATCGACGTCGTCGGCTACGTCGGGTCCACGTCCTCGTTCGTCGGCATCGCCCCCCAGCGGGTGATGGACACGCGCTTCGGCACGAGCCACATCGGCCCGATCACCGGCCCCCTGCTGCCGCGGCACGTCTACCCGGTCGACGTCGGCGCGGGCCTGCCGCCAGGCGCCACCGCCGTCGTCCTCAACGTCACCGCCGTCAACCCGACCACCACCGGCAACCTGCGGGTGTACCCGGACTCCGCAGGCACCACGGCGACCACGCCGCCGGGCGCCTCGACGATCAACTACGTGCCCCGACGCGACATCCCCAACATGGTGGTGGTGGGCCTCTCCTCGAACCGGAAGGTGGACCTGTACTCCGACCAGTTCTACGGCGACGTCGAGCTCGTCGTCGACGTCGTGGGCTACGTCACAGCAGACTCCTGACCTCCGACGATAGGTTGGTGCCCCCGCGCCGCGGCCCCTGACGGGAAGGGCCACCACCCCCCGTGCGCGGACCGTGAGCGAGGAGCGTGACGGGTGCTGAGGCTCGAGGGCAGGCTGCGCGACTACGCGTGGGGGTCGCGGAATGCCATCCCCGAGCTCCTCGGGGTCGAGCCGGACGCCCGCCCGGTGGCCGAGCTGTGGTTCGGCGCGCACGCCGCGACCCCCTCTCTCCTCGCGACGCCGTCCGGGCCCGAGCCCCTCGACGCCGCCATCGCATCCGCACCTGACTCCCTCATGGGCGCGGACGTCGTCGCCCGCTTCGGGCCCCAGCTGCCCTACCTGCTCAAGGTGATCGCGGCGGACCGGCCCCTCTCGCTCCAGGTGCACCCGAACCTCGACCGCGCGCGCGACGGGTTCGAGCTCGAGGAGGCCGCTGGCATCCCGGTCGACGACCCACGCCGCAACTACAAGGACAGGAACCACAAGCCTGAGCTGGTCTACGCGCTGACCAGGTTCGAGGCGCTCTGCGGGTTCCGCGCGCCGCGGAGGGCAGCCGAGCTGCTGACCGGCCTGGACGCACCGCTCGCCGTGGCGCTGCAGCGCACGCTGTCGAGCGAACCGTCCTACCAGGGCATCCGCACGGCGTTCAGGCGCCTGCTCGCCCCCGAGCAGCGCCCCACGGCCGCCGACATCGACGCGGTGGCCTCCGCCTGCGCGGCACGTCTCGCCGACGGCTCACCGTCGCCCCGTGCGGACCGG
>DASXVR010000370.1:0-2717 GCA_036504175.1 Actinotalea sp.
CACGAGCGAGCGGATGATGCCCTCCGCACTCGCGAGGAACAGCATGCTCGGCGTGCCCGCGATCAGGGCAGCGGAGTGCGGGTGCGACGTGCGGCTCAGCGCGTCGCCGAGGCAGTACCCCACGACGAGGCCCCTGACGCGACTGCGGAGGTCCGGGAACGACGGCTCCATCGTTCCCACCCCGCTTCGCTCGACCGATCTGCATCGAACGTTAGTGGATGGCAGCCCCGAAGAGCAGAGAGGTCCGCGGTCGCACGCAAGGGACCTAGGGCCCAGTTCGCCAAAGCCACCTCGTTCGTCAGAGCCACCGTGACCGGCACGCTAGCCGGCTGGGCACACACCGGCGTCACGGAGGGTCGCGATGTCCAGAGCCGGGCCGGCGACGTAGTCGATCTTCTCCTCGACGGTACTTCCGGCCGCCGACCGGAGAGTGACCGTGACCGACTCGCTCTCCGAGAGCAGCGAGCAGTCGGTCACGTGCCACAGGATGGCGAGGACGGCGTGGTCACCCGGCCGGAGGGTCTGCGGAAGCGCCGACGCGGCCAGGTCGACGCCAGGGAACGACGCCTCGGTGAAGCTCAGGGCGTCCGGGTGGCTCGCCTCGTCCACCTGGGTCATCGCAGCCGTCGTTCCCGGGATCACCCAAGCCCCGACGACCTCCGCGCCGGCGACGTTCGCGATGGCCCTGACCCGGAAGGACGGCCATCCGCGGGGCGTGAGCTCGACGGCGCTCAGGACGGAGCCGGAGGTCCCGAGGGCCTGCCAGGCGCCCGACCCTCCGCGGTCGTCCACGATCGATGGCTTCAGCACCGCTGGCGCGACCCACGCCCCGGCCAGGAGGGCCACGGCGGTGACGGCGGCCACCAGGTTGCGCCTGGTCGAACGCGGCGGGACCAGGGCGGACAGGGTCGGATCGGATCCCTCGATGGTTGCCTGGGACATTGGCACATCGTACTATGTCAATAGGTCAAAGTGAAGGACGGTCCCGCGTGGTCGCGATGCCTGTGGTGCTCTTGCTGATCGCTGTGCCCGTCCTGGCCCTCGTCCTCTGGTTGGCGGGCCAGCTCGCCCCGGTGGGCGAGCGGGACGTCGCATGGCTGGCCGGGACGGCGCACCTCGAGCCTGTGGAGGCAGAGGTCTATCGGCGCTACCTCACGCGCCACCGGTATCACCGGCTCGCCGGTGGCGCCTTCGGGGCGGCGTTCGCCGTCGTCGGGATCCGCTGGTATGGGTCCGTCGGTATCGGGTCCGTGCAGAGCACTCCGGCTGCGGACCTGCTCTTCTGCACCGTCGCCGGTGTTCTCGCCGGGGCCCTGTCCGCCGAGACCTTCCGCCTGCGGACCCCGGCGAGCGGCGCCGCGGCTTCCCTGGTCCGGCACGCGGTTCCCGCGCGCCCCGACCTGGTGCACAACGCTCGGCTCGTGACGGGTGCGACGGTCTTGATCGGCGTGGTCGCCGTCCTCGGCGGGTGGGGTGGGGGCGCCTTGGCAGTCGCCGTCGGTGGCCTCGTGGTCGCGGCCGTCGCGGAGGCCTGCCGGCGATCCATCACCGAGCGCCAGCGGCCGGTCCTCTCCTCGGCGGCTGATCGAGTCGACCGACGTCTGCGTGGTTTCGCGAGTGGGTCGATCGCCTACCTGGAGCTGGCGGCAGCCGTTCTGACCCTCATGTGGACCACCTCGGCGGCAGTGGCTCCGGCAGGCACGTCTACCGACCTGGAGCAGGTGGTCGACGCCGTTCGGGCAGTCGTCGGGCTCGGGGGTCTCGTGCTCGCGGTGGTCCTGCTCCGACGCGCGGCACCACGTCCCCGGCGCGGCGCACCATGATCGTCCACATCGACGCCACCTCTGCGGTGCCGGTGTTCGAGCAGCTGCGCTCCCAGATCGAGCGGCTCATCGCGTCGGGCCAGCTGCGCCCGGGCACGAAGCTGCCCCCGATCCGTCACCTCGCGGCCGACCTCGGCCTCGCTCGGGGAACCGTCAACAAGGTCTACGACGCGCTCGCTCGCGAGGGTCTGGTCGAGACGGCGGGACGACACGGCACGATCGTGCTCGACCATCGGGGCACCACGTCGGTCTCGGACCTGGCCGACGCGGCCGACACCCTGGCCGTCGTCACGCGGCAGCTGGGGCTCGGCGATGCCGCCGCGCACGCCGCTCTGGACGCTGCGCTCGCACGCTACTGACCCACGTGCCGATCAGCCGTCGAGGCCCAGCACCTTCGCCTTCGCCCTGGCGTACTCGTCGTCGGTGAGGTGGCCGGCGGCGTGCAGGTCGCGCAGGCGCTCGAGCCGCGCGGCGAGGTCGGGGTTGGCCGGGTCGTCGGGCCAGCTGGTGGGCCTGTCCGCCGGCTTCTGCCAGGGGAAGGACTTCGGCGGCGTGGTGGTGGCGTGCTTCACGCCGTCGGTGGGCGTGGCGCCCGGCTGACCGGTCGACTGTTGCGAGGCCCGCTGCTGCTGGAACGCCTCGACGCCCTCACGTGCCGCGACGGTGGCTGCGGTCGCCACGGCGGCGCTGGTCTCGGCGATGACGGCGACAGCTTCACCGCTCTTCATCTTGAGCGCCATCTTGGTGAGGTCCCCGACGGGCAGGTGGTCGATGCCGCGCGAGAGCCCGCGGCTGACGTCCTGGGCGAGCCCGTAGCGGCGCAGGCGTTCGTCGAGCGGGGGCTTGCGGTTCCTGGCCATGTCACACCTGTTCGTCGCGGGTTGCCGTCCCCTC
>DASXVR010000371.1:0-1799 GCA_036504175.1 Actinotalea sp.
GAGCACATCACCACCGGTCCGCGGATGTGGGAGGAGTACCTGGTCGGCCCGGAGAGCGGGGTCGAGCCGAAGGACTGGCAGACCAGGGTCGTCTTCACGACCGTCTGACTGCGTCTCAGCCCTGCTTCTCCTGCTCGAGGACTCCTTGGCCTTGTCCACGACGAGGTCGACCTTGTCGTCCAGGTCGTCGCCGGGCGTTCCTTCACGGCGTCGCAGCAAGCCGACGCCTCGGATCCCCTGTGCGGTGTGGGCGGTGGGACCTACGGTTTCGACCATGATCCGGACCGTCGCGATCGAGAACTACCGCTCCTTGCAGCACGTGGTGACCGAGCTCGACCGCCTGACGGTGGTCACCGGCGCGAACGGCAGCGGCAAGACGAGCTTCTACCGGGCGCTGCGACTCCTCGCGGACCTCGCGCGCGAGGGTGCGATCTCGACACTGGCGCAGGAGGGCGGCATGCGGTCGGCCCTGTACGCCGGGGGACGCTCGGAGCCGGTGGTCGCCATGCGGCTCGGGTTCGCCAGCGACGACATGTCCTACGCGATCGACCTCGGCCTGCCGCAGCCGGGCGAGCACGTCTCGCCCTTCCAGCTGGACCCCGAGATCAAGGTCGAGGCCGTGTGGGCCGGCCCGGTGCTGCGCCCGGCGACGCTCCTCGCCGACCGCCACGGCCCCCGCGTCCGGACCCGCGGCGACGACGGCGAGTGGCGCACCGCCGACTGGCGGCTGGGCGCGCACGAGTCGCTCATGTCCGCTCTCGCGGACCCGTCGGAGACGCCGGAGCTCTACGCGATCCGCGAGCAGGCCAAGCGCTGGCGCTTCTACGACCACATGCGCACGGACGCCCACGCGGCTGCCCGGGCCCCCGGCATCGCGACCTTCACCCCGGTGCTGGCTGCCGGCGGCGAGGACCTTGCGGCGGCGCAGCTGACGATCCAGCGCGTCGGCGTCGCGTCGGTCCTGACGAACGCCGTGGCGGACGCGTTCGACGGTGCCCAGCTCGAGCTGACCGAGGCCGAGGACGGCACCTGCCGCCTCGGGTTGCGCCAGCGCGGGCTGCGGCGGCCGCTCGGAGCGCGCGAGCTGTCCGACGGCACGCTGCGCTACCTGCTCCTGGCGGCGGCGCTGCTCTCGCCCCGGCCGCCCGGGCTGCTCGTCCTCAACGAGCCGGAGTCGAGCCTGCACCCGAGCCTCATGCCCGCGCTGGGTGCCCTCGTGGTCGACGCGGCCGAACGGTCCCAGGTCGTCGTCGTGACGCACTCCGGGGACCTGGTGCGCAGCCTGCGGCCCGAGGCGCGCCTGCTCGAGCTCGAGCGGTCCGGAGGGTCCACGACCGTCGCCGGGCAGCTGATGTTCGAGGGCCCGGAGTGGGCCCGGCCGAAGCGGTGATCAGGCGCTGACCTGCGGCGACCCGCGGCGACCCGCCGTGAGCCTGTGGAGAGTTGGGCTTCCCACACCTTCGTCTACGCGTTGACACACCGGCTGCCGGGCTGCGGAGAATCGAGTCATGACCTGGCTCCGCGAGCGCTCCATCCCCCTCCTCTTCGCCGTCTCCACGGTGCTGCTCCTCGGCGGCGGTGGCGCGTGGCTGGCCGATGCGCAGGGGTGGGCGGACGGCGCCTGGATCGCGGCGACGGTGCTCGGCCTCGGGTTCTCCGTGGTGTGGACGGTGACCGCGCTGGGCCGCGGCCAGATGAGCGTCGACGTCGTCGCGCTGCTGGCGCTCGGAGGCGCGCTCTGGGTCGGTGAACCGTTCGCCGGCGCCATGATCACCGTGATGCTCGCGACGGGCCAGCTG
>DASXVR010000372.1:0-4380 GCA_036504175.1 Actinotalea sp.
AAGAGCTGTGGATTTCACCCACCACGCCCCTTCTGTGGACGGCCTCGTGCGGAGATACCGTGGCCTCATGAGCCCGGCATCGGACGGTGGGCCTGGGCGACGCAGCCGGGACACCCATGCGCGCACCGCCGTCGCGCGGACTGCGCTGCCGGGGCTCGTCCTGGGCGTGCTGGCGATGGTGGCCGGCTGCGGCGGGACCGCAGGGGACGCCTCCACCGCCGACGCCCCGGCGCAGGCCTCGGTCGAGGCGGCTCCCGACGCCGGGACCATGGCCTCGAAGGCGCAGGAACCCGCCGCCGGGTCGGCGACCCCCGAGCCCCTGCTGACCGCAGCACCGGACAGCCACTCACAGGTGGGTCAGCTCGTCGAGGGCTTCCCCATCGACCTGCTGCCGGTGCCTGCCGACTCGGTGATCCTGGTGACCTCGGCGGTGCCGGTCGGGAACGCGGACGTGCAGGAGGTCTCGCTGAACCTGCGCACCTCGGCCACCACCGAGGCTGTGCTCGCCCTGTACCGCCAGGCCCTCGGCGCTGCGGGCTTCACCGAGGTGCCGCCCGCCGAGCCGCAGACCGACCTCGCAGCCGAGTCCACGTTCACCCGGTCCTCGGGCGACGAGCTGGTCTCGATCGGCATCCTGGACTCGCAGGGCGCGCGGACCGTCACCATCGGCGGTCGGGTCAGGTCGGCGGGCTGACCACCCTCGGTGCCCGGCGCCGCGCCCGTACGCTGAGCGGGTGATCTCGCCTGCCCCCGCGCTCGTCGACGTCGAGCAGGTCCGTGCCGCGGTCGATGCGGGGCTGGCGCGGCATCTCCAGGACATGGCGTCCGAGCTCGGTCCCCTCGGCGACGACAGTTCGCACCTCGTCGACGCGGTCCGCATCATGCTCGACGGCGGCAAGCGGCTCCGGGCGGCCTTCTGCTACTGGTCGTGGCGGGCGCACGGCGGTGGTGAGCCCGTCCCGCCGGCTGCCGGCCGGTCGCCGGTCCCCGCCAGCAGGGACCAGGTGCTGCGCGTGGGAGCCGCCCTGGAGCTGTTCCAGGCAGCGGCGCTCTTCCACGACGACGTCATGGACGACTCCGACACCCGCCGCGGCCGGCGCGCCGCACACCTGCGCTTCGCGGACCTGCACGCCGCCCAGGGCTGGTCGGGATCCCCACGCCGGTTCGGGGACGCGACGGCCATCCTCCTCGGGGACCTCGCGCTGATCGCCTCCGCGCGCGAGCTCGCGGACGCCGTCCGCGACCTGCCCCGCCCCGTGCGCTCGGCAGTCCAGCGGGCCTTCGACGGGATGCGCACCGAGGTCACCGTGGGCCAGTTCCTCGACCTGGTCGCCCAGTCCCGTCCCTGGGCCGTGGACCCCGCCGCCGACGAGGCCCGCGCCCGTGAGGTGATCCGCGCCAAGAGCGCGCGCTACAGCGTGGAGCACCCGATCGTCCTGGGTGCCCTCCTGGCGGGAGCAACCGTGGACGAGGTCGCTCGGTGCCGGGAGATCGGCCTGCCGCTGGGCGAGGCCTTCCAGCTCCGCGACGACATCCTCGGCGTCTTCGGCGACCCGTCGGCGACGGGCAAGCCGGCCGGTGACGACCTCCGCGAGGGCAAGAGGACGGTGCTCGTGGCGCGCGCGCTGCGCGACGCGTCCCCCGACGACGCCGCGCTGGTGCACGCCAGCCTGGGCGACCGGGGACTTGGCGCCCAGGACATCGAGGTGCTGCGCACGACGATCCGGCGCAGCGGCGCGGTGGACTCCGTCGAGGAGCTCATCGGCTCGCTGGCCGGGCCGGCCCTGGCCACGCTGGCTGCCGCACCGCTCCACGAGCCGGGACGGACGATGCTGATCGACCTCGGCCATGCCGCCGTGGACCGCACCGCCTGAGCGGCGAGCGGCACCGCCTGAGGCGCGAACGCCCGACGTGCGAGCGGCACCGCCTGTGGCGCGAGCGGCGAGCGCCTGAAGGTCAGAGAGCGAGCGCCTGGGCCCGCCGGCGGACCTCGGTCTTGTGACCGGCGGCGAGCGCGTCGATCGGGGTGCTCGGCCGGTTGGGCCCGGTGCCGAGGCTCTCCAGCGACGGGTCGAGGCTGAAGAGCCAGCGGACCGCCTCCTCCTCGGTGAAGCCGGCGTCCGCGAGCAGGACGAGGGTCCCCTGGAGCGCCGGGACGACCTCCCAGGTGCCGTCGTCCTTCTGCAGCAGGAACCGCTCCGGCACGCTCAGGATGCGGCGCTCCCCCTGCCGCACGGCGAGCAGCTTGTTCTCCTGGAGGAGCCGCCTCACCTTGCCCACGTCGATGCCGAGCCTGTCGGCTACGTCGGGAAGGGGCAGCCACACGTCGACGAGGGCATCCAGATCAGTCACCCGGTCAGGGTAGAGGTCACCGGGTGAGGTCGTCGCACCGACCTTCCGCAGGCAGGGGTCCTCAGGTACGGTCTTCTGTCAGAACCGTCACACCAGCATCACACGTCACAACAGGAACGGGACCATGCCCCAGATCCTCGTCAGCGCCGATGACCGCTCCCGCCTCCGACGCCGTGCGGCCGGCACCGCCGGCGTCGGTCTCGCCCTCGCAGCCGCGTCCGTGGCGGTGACGGCGTCGCCGGCAGCTGCGCAGGACTACACGGTCAAGCCTGGCGACACGGTGAGCCACATCGCCCTGCGGACCTCGACGACGGTGGCGCAGATCGTCGCCGCGAACGGTCTCGACGCCCGCGCCACGGTCCTGGCCGGTCAGAAGCTCGTGATCCCCACCGCCGCCACCGCTGCGCCGGCACCCGCTGCGGCGCCCGCCCCCGCGTCGTACACGGTCGTCAAGGGCGACACCGTCTCGGGGATCGCGAAGCGGGCGGGCACCACCACCGCGGCGATCGTGGCCGCCAACGGGCTGAACGCCTCGGCGATGATCCGCATCGGTCAGGTCCTGCAGCTCCCCGGCGTCGCCGGCGCCGCACCCGCAGCGGAAGCCGCAGCAGCCCCCGTCACGAGCTCGACGGTCAGCGTGACCGTCGTCCGCGGGGACACGCTCTCGGGCCTGGCCACCCGCTACGGCACGACGGCGGCCGCGATCCGGGCCGCGAGCTCGCTCGGATCGTCCTCGCTGATCCGCATCGGCCAGGTGCTCAGCGTCCCGACCCCCGGCCCCGCGGCCGTGCCGTCGACGTTCGCCGGTCGCACCTACCCGGCCGAGGTCGTCGCCGCGGCGAACCAGAACAAGGCGACGCTCGTGGCCCGCGGCGTGCCCAGCAAGGCCGAGATGCGCAAGCTCGTCGCCTCGACGGCACGCGCGATGGGCGTCGACCCGGCCCTGGCTCTCGCCATCGCCTACCAGGAGTCCGGCTTCAACCACACGAGCGTCTCCCCCGCCAACGCCATCGGCACGATGCAGGTCGTGCCGAGCACGGGACGGTGGGCGTCGGAGCTGGTCGGACGTGACCTGGACCTGCTCGACCCCCAGGACAACGTGGTCGCCGGCGTCGCCGTGCTGCGCAGCCTGGTCTCCCAGGCGGAGGACCTCCCGACTGCCATCGCGGGCTACTACCAGGGGCTCTCGGGGGTGCGGAAGTACGGCATGTACGCCGACACGCGAAGGTACGTCGCGAGCGTCCAGACGCTCATGTCGCGCTTCGCCTGACAGGTTTCGGCCTGGGCCGACCGTAGACTGCCGCCGTGGCTGCGACCCTCGCTGACCCGCTCCTCGGTCACCTGATCGACGGGCGCTACGAGGTGCTGTCCCGGATCGCGCGGGGCGGCATGGCGACCGTGTACCTCGCCACCGACCGCCGGCTCGACCGCGAGGTCGCCCTCAAGGTGATGCATCCGCACCTGGCGGAAGGTGGGTCCGGGTCGGAGTTCGTGGCCCGTTTCCGGCGTGAGGCGCGCGCTGCGGCACGCCTCACGCACCCCGGTCTGGTGTCGGTCTTCGACCAGGGCGTCGACGGCGAGACCAGCTACCTGACGATGGAGTACATCGACGGTACCAACCTGCGGCGCCACCTGGGCGAGAGCGGTGCGCTGCCCGTGGCCGAGGCCCTGAAGACGGCTGAGGCGGTGCTGGACGCCCTGGCCGCGGCCCACCGCGCCGGGCTGGTGCACCGTGACGTCAAGCCCGAGAACATCCTGCTGGCGGCCGACGGGCGCATCAAGGTCGCCGACTTCGGCCTCGCGCGGGCCGTCACGGAGGTCACCGCAACGACGGCGGGAACCGTGCTGGGCACCGTCGCCTACCTCGCGCCCGAGCTGGTCGCGCACGGCACCAGCGACGCCCGGACGGACGTCTACGCCGTCGGCGTGCTGCTGCACGAGATGCTCACGGGCGCCCAGCCGTTCACCGGCGCGACGCCCATCCAGGTGGCCTACCAGCACGTCCACACCGACATCCCGGCGCCGTCG
>DASXVR010000373.1:0-5887 GCA_036504175.1 Actinotalea sp.
CGACGGCGCCCAGCCGGTCGGTTGGGCGCCTTCGTGGTGGTGCAGAGCCCCTCCAAGGGGCTGTGGAGGTGTCAGCCGCGCGAGACGGCCACCGTCGAGCCGTCCGTGAACACGTTGCCGGTCACGGTCGAGATCGCCTTCGTGGTGTCCGGCAGGAGCACGGCGCACCGGGCGATGCCGGTGTTGAGCCCGAAGGTGTTGCTGGTCACCTTGAGTCCGTTGATCGGGCCGTACGCCTTCTCGGCGACGTTGATCGTGCACTCGCCGCCGTCCGCCCGGTTGCCCGAGAAGATCACGTTCGACACGTCACCGCTGTCCTGCGTGATCATCATTCCCGCGTTGCGCGCGTTCGCCAGGGTGTTGTTGCGGATCGTGATGTTGTTGCCGACCTGGATCTGCACGTTGTCGGTGTGGGTGTCGTGACCCGACGGGGTCGTGGCGTAGTAGGAGTTGTCGTGCAGCCACGAGTCCTGGACGACGACGTTGCCACCGGTGAGCTTCACCGAGTCGACCACGCTGTGGACGTTGACCCGGGTGAGCGTGAAGTCATGACCCACGACGCCGTCGAGGTAGTAGCTCGGCTTGGTGGGGCTCAGCTCGGTGTCGATGATCTGCACGCGCGGTTCCGTGCTCTGGATCAGCGACATCGGTGAGCTCAGGAGCGGGTTGCCGCGGATGATCGAGTTCTTGATCGTCACGTCGCTGGCCTTGATCCGCAGGAAGCCGTGGATGTCCAGGCCGCTGATCACGGTGCCGGGGGTGGTCACCGTGAGGTCACCGTCGTGCACGGTGAGGGGGGTCCCGGCCGGCACCCCGGTGCTCCCCGCGCCCGGCGCACCGGTCGGTGTGCCCGCGGTCGCGGTGCCCGCGACGGTGACGGTCCTGCAGGACCAGACCTTGTCCGATCCTGCGCCGAGGTTCTTGGCGGTGGTGCACACGCTCTGCGGGCCCGACGCCGTCGGGACGGTCACCGAGAAGCCCCGGTAGCTCCCCGCGGCGGCGTAGACCAGGCCGACGTCGCTGCGCTGGAGGTTGGCTGTCGTCTGCTTGGTGACCCCACCTGCGGTCACCACGACGGTCACGGAGGACGTGCTGTCAGGGTCCCAGGCCCAGCCCTTGACCTGGACGCCGCCGGCCACGGGGACCACGACGTCGACGTTCCCCACGGGGGACCCGGTGGTCGGTGCGACGGCGGCAGAGGCCGTCGTCGCCTGGACAGTCCCGGCGAGGAGCAGGGCGAGGCCCGCGGTGAGGGCCATGGTGCGGGTGGTGCGGGCGCCGGCACGGGTGCGACGACGCTCTACGGGCACAGCAGAGGACGGTGAGGCATGGAGCATGAGGGAGAAGTCTTTCTGGTCGGCAGCCGGTGGGCCCTGAGGGCATCCACCGACCTCGGCGTCCCGGTCAGTCCTGATGACGTCCTGTCATCAGACCGGGCGCAGTCGGTTCAGCTCGGTCGAAGATCGAACGGTGAGCGCGGCTCGCAATGTCACAGGACCATAACGGCGGGCATTTCACCCAGTCCAGGGATCCAGCATCTGAGACGAATGTGCATCGCATCACAGACTGTGAGTAGTCGATCTTGCTCGCCCGGCGACTCCAGTGCTCCCGGTACGCGGCGCTCTCGCAGGTCAGCGCGTCGGGGCGCTGGACCAGGCAACGCCCCGACGGGTGCGCGGTCGACCTACCTCTTGCCCTCGATGGCTGCGAGCGCGGGCGTCGTGCCGGACTGCGGGATGGAGCGGCGAGGGAGCGCCGTGGCGAGGCCGAGGGCGGTATCGGCAATGGTCAGGCCATGAATGTGCCCGTGGCGCGTCTCTGTGAGGTCGATCGCGCACGCGCCACCGTCGGCAAGGTGGCGCAACCCTGTGACGTTCGCCACTGACGCAGGGTCTTGCGCGATCGTCGTCGGGGTGTGGTGCCTGGCCGCCTGGCGCTCCCCGCGTGACGTCGGTCCCTCCTGGCTCCGCTGGAGCGCGCACTTCACCCGACAGGCTCAGTCCCTCCAAGTGACGTTTTGGGTAGTCTTGCCCCAGTTCCCCGACACGAGTCGGAGTTCGTACCCGCCGACGGGTCGACGAGCGGCGGACCTCCGCGCTGGAGCGCCACGGCACCTGAGACCGGGGGGACCTGGATGCGAGCACTCGTTGCATGGGCCGACGACACGTCGAAGAACCTGGGGGTCCGCGTCCTGGCCCGAGGCTCCGGCGCCCTCGCGGCCCGGGTGTGGCCGGACGTCGAGGTCGAGCACCAGAACTTCGGCCGGGGCGCCGGCCCGATGCCCCTGGGTCGCTTCCGCAGCATGGCCCGCGAGCGCGTCACCGGTCGCCGCGGCCTGCTCGACTGGCTCTCGACCTACGACGTCGTCCTGGACACGCGTTCGGGTGACAGCCTGACCGACATCTACGGGCTCAAGCGGCTCGTGCGCATGACGACCTTCGCCGAGCTCGCCGCGGAGGCGGGCGTCCCCGTGGTCCTGACGCCCCAGACCATCGGCCCGTTCACCACCGCGCGCGGTCGGGCGCTCGGTCGGTGGAGCCTGCGCCGCGCCGCCATGACGATGGTGCGCGACGGTGAGAGCGAGGCCTGCGCCAGGAGCCTCGGCCGGGAGCCCGACGCCCGCGCGACCGACGTCGTCTTCGCCCTTCCCGTCCCCGAGGTGCCCCGCACCCGGGACGTCCTGCTCAACGTCTCGGGCCTCCTGTGGAACCCGGGACCGCACGTCGACTCCGCGGCCTACCGCGCGATGATCCACGAGCTCATCGGCAAGGTACGGGCCGAGGGGCGCCGGGTGAGCCTGCTCGCGCACGTCCTCGACTCCCCACTCTCGGACAACGACGTGCCGGCGGTCCACGCCGTGGCGAAGGAGCACCCGGACGTCGAGGTGGTCGTCCCGACCGACCTGGATGACGTCCGGCGGGTCGTGGCGTCGGCGGAGGTGGTCGTGGCGGGGCGGATGCATGCCTGCCTGAACGCCCTGTCCGTCGGTACGCCTGCCATCCCGACCGCCTACTCGCGGAAGTTCGCGCCCCTGCTGACCGATCTGGGCTGGGACCTCACGGTCGACCTGCGGACCGAGGCGGACCCGGTCGGCGCGGTGCTGCGCAACCTGTCCCGGAGCGGGCTTCGCGAGAGGGCCGCCGAGGCTCAGCAGCACGCCCAGGTGCTCCTGCGCCCTGCGGAAGACGCGCTCCGAGCCCTGCTGTGAGGACGGCGTGACCATGGGACCCGCACCCGCGAGAGAGGCCCACGGCCTGGACCGTGAGATCGCGCGGGTCGTCCAGGCGGGCAACTGCTCGGGGTGCGGCGCGTGCTGCCAGCTCGACGCGGGCCTGACGATGGCCCTGGACACCGAGGGGTTCGCCCGGCCGGTCCGCACCGGCGAGGACCCGGCGCCCGATGCGGCGGACCGGCTCGCGGTCGATCGGTTCCGCTCGACCTGCCCCGGCGTGAGCGTCCAGGCGGCCCGCGTCGCCGGCGCTGCCCGCCACCCGATGATGGGACCCGCCCTGGGTGCGTGGCGGGCCTGGGCGGCCGACGAGACGGTGCGGCACGCAGGCAGCAGCGGAGGTGTCCTCACCGCGCTCGCGGGATGGCTGAGCGAACGGGACGACGTCGCACAGGTCGTCGGTGCCGCCGCGGACCCGGCCGATCCTCGCCGGACGGTCTCGGTGCAGATCCGGGACCGGGCCGAGGCGCTGGCGGCTTCCGGCTCCCGGTACGGCCCGGTGGGCAACGCGGCCGCTGCTGGCGCGCTGGACCCGGCCGGGGCCTTCGTCGGCAAGCCGTGCGAGGCGAGCGCCCTGCGTGGGCTGGCACGCGCGACGGGCCAGGACGCCCCACTGATCCTCTCCTTCTTCTGCGCGGGGACGCCGAGCCAGCGCGCGACGGACGACCTGGTCGAGGAGCTCGGCGTGCCGCGGGGGGCCGCTCTTGCCGGACTGCGGTACCGCGGCAACGGATGGCCGGGACGGTTCGTCGCGCGAACCGTCGAGGGGTCCGAGGTCAGCGCCTCCTACGAGGAGTCGTGGGGGGACCACCTGGGGCGTGCGGTCCAGTGGCGGTGCAAGATCTGCCCGGACGGGGTCGGCGAGAGCAGCGACATCTCCGCGGGTGACCTCTGGCGCACCGACGACCGTGGGTACCCGGGCTTCGAGGAGGGCGCCGGCGTGAGCGCCCTCCTGGCGCGGACCCCGCGTGGGCTCCGCGTGGTCGAGGAGGCGATAGCGGCCGGCGTGATCGTGGCCGAGTTGCTCGACCTGGACGAGATCGCGGCGGTCCAGCCGCTCCAGCGCAAGCGGCGCCAGACGCTGCTCGGGCGGCTCGTCGGCGCCCGGCTGGCGGGCCGGCGCCCTCCGCGGTACCGGGGCTTCGGGCTGGTCCGGCTCGCCCTCGCCCGTCCGAGGGAGACGCTCCGCACGGCGCGAGGGACGTTCTCGCGGGTCCGCAGCGACGGCGGGCGACCCACCTCGCCGTCCCGGTCCGGGGCCGTCGAGGGGCGCCGGTCGTGACAGGCACGGCGAAGCAGGTGCCCGACGTGGAGAGGGGCCTCGGGGGGCGGGCCGCCCGCGGCGCCATGGTGACGCTCGGCGGCCAGATCTCGCGGATGCTCATCCAGATCGTGTCGGTCGCCGTGCTGGCCCGTCTGCTGACGCCGGAGGACTACGGGCTCCTGGCGATGGTCACGGTCGTGGTGGGGGTCGGCGAGATCTTCCGGGACTTCGGCCTGTCCTCGGCGACCATCCAGTCCCCGACGCTCACCCGGGCACAGCGGGACAACGTGTTCTGGGTCAACACGGGCATCGGCTTCATCCTGGCCGTCCTGCTCTTCGCGGGGGCGCCGTTGCTCGCGCAGATCTACCACCGGCCGGAGCTGGTGGACGTCAGCCGGGCGCTGTCGGCGACCTTCCTGCTCAACGGTCTGGCGACGCAGTACCGGGCCGACCTGATCCGACGGCTGCGGTTCCTCCAGCTGGCCGTGGCGGAGACCTCCGCACCCGCCGCCGCGCTCGTCGTGGCCATTCTCGTGGCCCGCGCCGGTGGGGGGCACTGGGCCCTGGTGGCGCAGAGCCTCACCCAGGCGACCGCCATGCTCGTCGTCCTCTCCGTCACCGCGAGGTGGTTGCCGAGGAGGCCGCAGCGTGGGCAGCCCATGGCCGGTCTGCTGCGCTTCGGTCGCCGCCTGGTGGTCACGCAGCTCATCGGCTACGCGAGCAACAACACCGACGCCCTCCTGATCGGGCTCCGGTTCGGGGCCGGTCCGCTGGGCTACTACAACCGTGCCTTCAGCCTGCTCATGACGCCGCTGAACCAGCTCCGGGCACCGACGACCACCATCGCCCTGCCCGTGCTGTCACGCCTGCAGGACGACGACAGCCGGTTCGACCACTTCCTGCGTCGCGGCCAGCTGACGATGGGCTACACGCTCGTCGCGGGGCTCGGTGTGGTCGCGGCCGCCGCCGAGCCGGTGACCGCGATCTTCCTCGGGGAGCGGTGGGTGACCGTGGCGCCCATCCTCCGGCTCCTGGCCGTCGCCGGGATCTTCCAGACCCTCTCGTACGTCGGCTACTGGGTCTACCTCTCGCGGAACCTCACCGCCGAGCTCCTCCGCTACACGCTCGTCACGGCGGCCATCCGGGTGGTCTGCATCGTGACCGGGTCGAACTGGGGCGTGCTGGGTGTCGCCGCCGGGTACGCCCTCGCCCCTGCTCTCGCGTGGCCCCTGTCGATCTGGATGCTGTCGCGCCGCACGAGCATCCCGGCGCGGTCCCTCGGGCTCGGTGCGCTACGGCTGCTCACCGTCCTGACCTTCTCTGCCGGAGCCGCGGCCATGGTCGTGGCGGGACTGGGCGCCTACCCGGCCCCGCTGCAGCTCGCGGCTGCGTTC
>DASXVR010000374.1:0-15535 GCA_036504175.1 Actinotalea sp.
CCCCTGTCGTCGGCCCGGCAGTACAGACCGGCGTCGAGCAGGGCGTGCGACAGGAAGCCCCGCAGGAGGCGCTCGCTCTCGTCGTCGTCGAAGGTCTCGCGGGTGGCGGCGTCCTTGACCAGCTCGATCCCGTAGAAGTAGCCGTCCCCGCGCACGTCGCCGACGATCGGCAGGTCGAGCAGCTTCTCCAGGGTCTGCCGGAAGATCGGCGCGTTCGTGTGCACGCGCTCGGTCAGGTGCTCGCGCTCGAAGATGTCCAGGTTGGCCATCGCCACCGCCGAGCTCACCGGATGACCGCCGAACGTGTACCCGTGGTAGAAGGTCGTCATCCCTGTGCGGAAGGGCTCGAAGAGCCGGTCGGAGGCGATCAGCGCACCGATGGGCGAGTACCCGGAGGTCATGCCCTTCGCGCAGGTGATCATGTCCGGCACGTAGCCGTAGTCGTCGCAGGCGAAGATCTCCCCGATGCGGCCGAAGGCGCAGATGACCTCGTCCGAGACCAGCAGCACGTCATGGGTGTCGCAGATCTCGCGCACCCGCTCGAAGTACCCGGGAGGCGGCGGGAAGCAGCCACCGGAGTTCTGCACGGGCTCGAGGAACACCGCTGCCACCGTCTCGGGGCCCTCGAACAGGATCGCCTCCTCGATGCGGTCGGCGGCCCACCGGCCGAAGGCCTTCGGGTCGTTGCGCAGCTCCTCGGGGCCTCGGTAGATGTTGGTGTTGGGCACCTTGTGGGCTCCCGGCACCAGAGGCTCGAACGGTGCCTTCATCCCCGGGATCCCGGTGATCGACAGGGCCCCCTGGGGGGTCCCGTGGTAGGCGATCGAGCGGGAGATGACCTTGTACTTGGTCGGCTTGCCGACGAGCTTCCAGTACTGCTTGGCCAGCTTCCAGGCGGTCTCGACGGCCTCGCCGCCGCCGGTGGTGAAGAAGACCCGGTTCAGGTCGCCCGGGGCGTGCGACGCGAGGCGCTCGGCGAGGTCGATCGCCTGCGGGTGGGCGTAGGACCACAGCGGGAAGAAGGCGAGCTCGGCCGCCTGCTGCCGGGCCCGGTCCGCGAGCTCGGCACGGCCGTGGCCGACCTGGACGACGAAGAGTCCGGAGAGCCCGTCGATGTACCGGCGGCCCGCCGCGTCGAACACGTGGTGGCCCTCCCCGCGGACGATGACGGGCACCGGTCCGTTCTCCCAGGTGGAGTGCCGGGTGAAGTGGCCCCAGAGATGGTTGCGGGCGGCGGTGCCGCGGTCGGTTCCGCGCGGTGTGGTGCCCAGCGTCCCGGCACCTGTGGTGGCCTGCGGCGTGGTCGTCATCGTGTTCCCCAGTTGTAGAGCTGCTTGCGGAGCTTGAGGTAGACGAACGTCTCGCTGGCGCGGACGCCCGGGAGCGTGCGGATGTGGCTGTTGAGGACCTCGAGCAGGTGCTCGTCGTCCTCGCAGACGACCTCGCACAGCACGTCGAAGGCGCCGGCGGTGATCACCACGTAGTCGACCTCGGGCAGGGCGGCCAGGGCGTCGGCCAGCTTCTGCAGGTCGCCCTCGGCCTTGAGCCCGATCATCGCCTGACGGGTGAAGCCCACCTGGAGCGGGTCGGTCACCGCGACTATCTGGACGACACCGGACTCGACGAGCCGCTGGACACGCTGACGCACCGCCGCCTCGGACAGGCCCACGGCCTTGCCGATGGTCGCGTACGGGCGTCTGCCGTCCTCCTGGAGCTGCTCGATGATCGCCTTGGAGGTGGCGTCGAGGGTCGTCGTGGAGTTCTTGAGCGTCGGCGCCATGCGGCGATGGTCTCTCGACTGTGGGTTCGGATGCAAGCGAATCCGTGGCTCGGCGCGCCCTGCACCATCGAATCCGCCGTCCGCCGCACGTTTTCCTGCTGATCTCCCCAGGACGGAGTGCCTGCGCTAACGTCGGTGTCGAGCGGGCCGCGCGGGTGCGGTGCGCTCGGCGACCGACCTCCAGGAGGCCTTGATGTCCGCACCCACGACAGACCCGATCGAGCTGCGCAACGTCGTGGGCGGCGAGCCCTCGGCGACCCTCGACGGCGCGACCAGCGACATCGTCGACCCGACCACGGGGGAGCGGTACGCGGTGGCCCCGGTGTCCTCGGCGGCGGACGTCGACCGCGCCCTGCGCACCGCCGCCCGCGCGTTCGAGACGTGGCGGGACACCACCCCCGCCGAGCGGCAGCTGGCGCTGCTCAAGATCGCCGACGCGATCGAGGCGAGGGCCCAGGAGTTCGTCGACGTGGAGTCGCGCAACACGGGCAAGCCCCTCGCGCTGGCGGCCGCCGACGAGGTCCCGCCGTGCGTGGACGAGTTCCGCTTCTTCGCCGGGGCGGCGCGCATCCTGGAGGGGGTGAGCGCGGGGGAGTACCTCGCCGGTCACACCTCCTGGGTGCGCCGCGAGCCGATCGGCGTCATCGGCCAGGTGACCCCGTGGAACTACCCGCTGATGATGGCCGTCTGGAAGATCGCCCCGGCGCTGGCTGCAGGGAACACGGTCGTGCTCAAGCCGTCGGACACCACGCCCACCAGCACGCTGCTCCTGGCCGAGGTGGTGAACGGAATCCTCCCGCCGGGCGTGTTCAACGTGGTCTGCGGCGACCGGGACACGGGCCGTGCCCTCGTGGAGCACCCCGTCCCGGCGATGGTCTCGATCACGGGGTCGGTGCGTGCCGGGATGGAGGTCGCCTCGTCGGCGTCCCGTGACGTCAAGCGGGTGCACCTCGAGCTCGGCGGCAAGGCGCCGGTCGTGGTGTTCGGCGACGCCGACATCGCCGCCGCGGCCGAGGGCATCGCCGGCGCCGGCTACTACAACGCCGGTCAGGACTGCACCGCGGCGACGAGGGTCCTGGTGCACGAGTCGGTTCACGCGGACTTCGTGGCGGCGCTCGCCGAGCAGGCACGCGGCACGCGCACCGGGCGTCCGGACGAGGACGTCGCCTACGGGCCGGTCAACAACGCCACGCAGCTGCAGCGGGTCCAGGGCTTCCTGGCCAGGCTCCCCGACCACGCCTCGGTCGTGGCCGGCGGCCACCGGCAGGGGGACGTCGGCTACTTCCACGAGGCCACCGTCGTGGACGGTCTGCGGCAGGACGACGAGGCCATCCAGAACGAGATCTTCGGGCCGGTCATCACCGTGCAGACCTTCCGCGACGAGGCCGAGGCCCTGGCCCTGGCCAACGGTGTGCCGTACGGCCTGGCGAGCTCGGTGTGGACCCGCGACCACGGCACCGCCCTGCGGATGTCGCGGAGGCTCGACTTCGGCTGCGTGTGGATCAACACCCACATCCCCTTCGTCGCCGAGATGCCCCACGGTGGCTTCAAGCACTCCGGGTACGGCAAGGACCTGTCCATGTACGGCTTCGAGGACTACACCCGGATCAAGCACGTCATGAGCGCGTTCGGCTCCTGACCATGGACCACCCGGTGGGCACGCGTCGCCACGGCCGAGCGCGATCTCGCGACCGGCCTGGCGCGCAAGGGTCGGCTGAGTGACGTTTTCGTGTCGAATCGTCGCTGTGACGATGGAATCGCTTGTGCACAGCCCCCCCGGCTGTCAAGATCGCCAGATCCCGCCCGCTGACCCTCCGAACCGTAGGAGAACCCGGTGACGCAGAGCTCCCCCCTCCCGGACGACCCGATGCTCCGAGCCCTGGTGCGGGCTCAGCGGTCGGCGGTCTCGCGACGCACGGTGCTCGCGAGCGGGGCGGGCATGGCCGGCGTCGCAGCCCTGCTCGCGGCCTGCGGCACTGGCGGCACGCCCGGTGCCTCGAGCAGCGGTGCGGCGGGCAAGGACGTGTCGGCCACGGAGAAGACGGTCCACTGGGCCAACTGGACCCTGTACCTGGACTACGACGACAAGACGCAGACGTACCCGACGCTCGAGGACTTCACGAAGAAGACCGGCATCAAGGTCACCTACGCCGAGGACATCGACGACAACGACGCCTACTACGGCAAGATCCAGGGCCAGCTAGCCAACGGGCAGGACATCGGCCAGGACATCATCACGCTGACCGACTGGATGGCCGGTCGCCTGATCCGCCTCGGCTACACCCAGGAGCTCGACAAGGCGAAGATCCCCAACGCCAAGAACCTGCTGCCGAACCTCCAGAACGTCTCGTTCGACCCCGGACGCAAGAACTCCCTCACCTGGCAGTCGGGCTTCGGCGGCCTCGCGTGGAGCAAGGAGGGTGTGCCGAACGGGCTGCACACCCTGGCCGACCTGTGGGACCCGGCGCTGAAGGGCCGGGTCGAGGTCCTGTCCGAGATGCGCGACACCGTCGGCCTGATCATGCTCGACCAGGGCGTCGACGTGGCCGGCACGTGGGGCGACGACGAGTTCGGCGCGGCGCTCGAGGTCCTCAAGCAGCAGATCGCCTCCGGGCAGATCCGGCAGGTCAAGGGCAACTCCTACGCCGAGGACCTCGTCTCCGGCGATGCCCTCGCGGTGATCGGCTGGTCCGGTGACATCACCGTCCTCAACCAGGAGAACGGTGAGAACTGGGAGTTCGCCCTGCCGGACGCCGGCGGCACGCTCTGGAGCGACAACGTGATGATCCCTGTCGGGTCGCGGCACAAGAGCAACGCCGAGGAGGTCATCAACTACTACTACGACCCCGAGATCGCCGCGAAGGTCGCCGCCTACGTCAACTACATCTGTCCGGTCGAGGGCGCCCGCGACGCGATGGCGAAGCTGGACCCGACGCTGGTCGACAACGAGCTGATCTTCCCCACCGAGAAGACCTTGACCCGGGCGCACGTGTTCCGCGCCCTGAGCGCCGACGAGGAGACGCGCTACAACAAGCAGTTCCAGTCGGTGATCGGCAACTGATGACGCACGGCACCGGGGTCGAGGCCGCGACCGCAGCGGCGGCGGCCACGCGCTCGGGCGGCGCCCAGGAGTCGTCGGGTGCGGACCTGCGCCTCGAGCGGGTCAGCAAGACCTTCGGCGCGTTCACGGCCGTGGACGACCTGAGCCTGACGGTGCCGTCCGGCTCGTTCTTCGCCCTCCTGGGACCCTCGGGCTGCGGCAAGACCACGACGCTGCGCATGGTCGCCGGGCTCGAGCACCCGAGCGCCGGTCGCATCCTCATCGGCGGGGACGACGTGACGTCCACCCGGGCGCACCAGCGACCGGTGAACACCGTCTTCCAGTCCTACGCCCTCTTCCCCCACCTCAACGTGATCGAGAACGTCGCCTTCGGGCTGCGGCGCAGACGCGTGGCGGACCCGGAGGCCAAGGCGCGTGCAGCGCTCGACCTGGTCGAGCTGCCGCACCTCGCCGACCGCCGCCCGGCACAGCTGTCCGGCGGCCAGCAGCAGCGCGTCGCCCTGGCGCGCGCCATCGTCAACAACCCTGCGGTGCTCCTCCTGGACGAACCTCTCGGGGCCCTCGACCTCAAGCTCCGTCGCCAGATGCAGGTCGAGCTCAAGCGCATCCAGACCGAGGTGGGCCTGACCTTCGTGCACGTCACGCACGACCAGGACGAGGCCATGACCATGGCCGACACTGTCGCGGTGATGAACGCCGGGCGGATCGAGCAGATGGGTTCCCCGGCCGAGCTCTACGAGCTGCCGCGCACCGCCTTCGTCGCGAACTTCCTCGGGCAGTCCAACCTGCTGCGGGGGACGGTCGTCGAACCGGGCAACGAGGCGCTGGGGGTCGACATCGGTGGCCAGCGACTGTACCTGCCCACGGCCCGCGCCGTCAGCACGAGCGGGTCCGTCCTGGTGGGTGCGCGCCCCGAGAAGCTGCACCTGCTCGCCGACGGCGAGGAGGCTCCGGACAACTGCAACGTGCTCGGTCCCGGACGGGTCACCGACGTCTCGTTCAGCGGTGTGAGCACCCAGTACCAGGTGCAGATCCCGGGGCTGGGAACCGTCGGGGTCTTCGTCCAGAACATCCTCGGGGCACCGACGGTGGCCCTGGGCGACGAGGTCTACGTCGCGTGGGCGATCAAGCACACGTTCGGCCTCGACGGCGCCGACGACGTGACCTCCGGTGCGGTGGACCTCGACACCCCGGAGGCCTGAGCCATGAGCGTCGTCACCGCCATCGGCCACGGTCCGGGCAACGGTGCGGCGGCGGTGCCCACCCGGCGCGGTCGCGGGGGCGTGTACCTCCTGCTCGCTCCCGGGCTCGCCTACCTGTTCCTGTTCTTCGTCGTCCCCGTCGTCGCCCTGCTGATCACCTCGCTCTACGTGCCGGTGCCGGGCGGCGAGGTCGGCCAGTTCCAGCCCGCGTTCGAGTGGCAGAACTACACCCGCTCGCTGGCCACCTACTGGCCACAGCTCATCCGCTCCTTCTCGTACGCGATCATCGCGACCGTCGCCGCCCTGGTCATCGGCTACCCGATGGCGTATGTCATCGCCGTCCGTGCGCGCGGCAAGCCCTTCCTGCAGGGGATGCTGCTCGTGCTCGTCATCGCGCCCTTCTTCACCAGCTTCATCCTCCGCACGATCGCCTGGAAGCAGATCCTCGCGGACGAGTCGTTCGTGGTGGCGGCGATGCGCGCGCTGCAGATCCTGCCCCCGGACGGTCGGCTCACCGCGACGTCGTTCGCGGTGGTGGCGGGCCTGACGTACAACTTCCTGCCGTTCATGACCCTGCCCGTCTACGCCAGCCTGGAACGGCTCGACCCCCGTCTCGTCGAGGCCGGCTCGGACCTGTACGCGAACGGGTTCACCACCTTCCGCCGCGTGACCCTGCCGCTCTCGATGCCCGGCGTCGTCTCCGGGACGCTGCTCACGTTCATCCCGGCCTCCGGCGACTACGTCAACTCGGTGCTGCTGGGCAACAACAACACCACGATGATCGGGCAGGTCGTCGACTCGAGGTTCTTCAAGGTCAGCGACTACCCGACGGCGGCAGCACTGTCCGTGGTCCTCATGGTCCTGATACTCGGGCTTGTGATGGCGTACGTGCGGCGGGCCGGCACGGAGGAGCTCCTGTGAGCGGCACGCCGGCCCTGGCGGTGGGAACCCTCGAGCGCGTCGGACCGCCGTCACCGGCACCGCGAACGTCCCCGCCGTGGCGGCTCGGCGACGCCGTCGTGCCGGTCTTCGCGGGCCTGGCGTTCCTGTACCTGCTGGTCCCGATCGCCTACACCGTGGCGTTCTCGTTCAACAGCCCCGGACGCACGAACCTGATCTGGCGCGGGTTCACCCTGGAGAACTGGCAGAACCCCTGCGGGGCGCCGCAGGTCTGCGAGGCCCTCGGCAACTCCCTCAAGGTGGGTGGGATCGCCACCGTGGTCTCGACCGCGCTGGGCACGCTCATCGCCCTGGCGCTGGTGCGCTACCGCTTCCGCGGGCGTGCGCTGGCGAACCTGCTGGTCTTCCTGCCCATGTCGACGCCCGAGGTGGTGCTCGGCGCGGCCCTCCTCGCCCAGTTCCTGAGCTTGCGCATCAACCCCGGCTTCGGCACGGTCGTCGCCGCGCACATCATGTTCTGCATCAGCTTCGTGGTCGTGACGGTCAAGGCTCGGGTGGCGGGCCTGGACCCGCGGCTCGAGGAGGCCGCCGCCGACCTCTACGCCTCCAGCTGGCAGGCGTTCTGGCGCGTCACCTTCCCGCTGCTGATCCCTGGCATCCTTGCGGCGGCGCTGCTGGCGTTCTCGCTCAGCTTCGACGACTTCATCATCACGAACTTCAACTCCGGTAACTTCACCACGTTCCCGAAGTTCGTCTACGTCTCCGCGACGCGCGGCATCCCCGCGCAGGCGAACGTGATCGGCTCGGCAATGTTCGGCATCGCTCTGCTCCTCGTCGTCGGGGTGCAGCTCTTCTCGATCGCGCGTCGTCGGCGTCGGTGACGCGGGCGCGTCAGCGCCTCCCCTGACGCGGCGCGTCAGCGCCTGTCCCCAAGGAGCTCCATGCGCATCCTCGTTGTCGGGAGCGGCGGCGTCGGCGACGCCGTCGCCCGCATCGCAGCCCGGCGGACGTTCTTCGACCTCATGGTCCTCGCCGACAACGACGTGAGCCGGGCGGAGCGCAGTGCGGCGGCCGCCCGCGCCGCCGCGCCGGCAGGCCGGGAGGGCTGCTTCCTCGCGGCGACCGTCGACGCGGGGGATCCCGCTGCTGTGACCGCGCTCGCCCGCGAGCACGGCATCACCCACGTGCTGAACGCGGTCGACCCGCGCTTCGTCATGCCCGTGTTCGAGGGCGCCTACGCCGCCGGGGCCGACTACCTCGACATGGCGATGTCGCTCTCGCGGCCCCACGCCGGCGAGCCGCACAGCCGGCCCGGGGTCAAGCTCGGCGACGAGCAGTTCGCCTCTGCCGACCGCTGGGCGGGGGCCGGCCGGCTGGCCCTGGTCGGGATGGGCGTCGAGCCAGGCCTGTCCGACGTGTTCGCGCGGTACGCCTCCGACCACCTCTTCTCCCACATCACCGAGCTGGGGACGCGCGACGGGTCGAACCTCGTGGTCGTCGACGAGAACGGTGAGGAGATCTTCGCGCCGTCCTTCTCGATCTGGACGACCATCGAGGAGTGCCTCAACCCGCCCGTCATCTGGGAGAAGGCGCACGCGGGCGACCCGGACGGGGGCTGGCGCACCGTCCCGCCGTTCCACGAGCCGGAGGTCTTCGACTTCCCCGGGGGCATCGGGCCCGTCGAGTGCGTCCATGTGGAGCACGAGGAGGTGCTCCTCATGCCGCGCTTCCTGGACGCCGACCGGGTGACCTTCAAGTACGGGCTGGGTGAGGAGTTCATCTCCGTCCTGCGGACGCTGCACCGGCTCGGTCTGGACTCCACGACGCCCGTCCGGGTGCGCTCGGCCGACTCGGCCACGGGCAGGGCCGCGGTCAGCCCTCGTGACGTCGTCGCGGCGTGCCTGCCCGACCCGGCCACGCTGGGGGAGCGGATGCGTGGTGTCACGTGCGCCGGGCTGCTCGTGACGGGGACGGGCAAGGACGGGCAGCCGCGGGAGGTCTACCTGCACCACCTGGTGGACAACGCGTGGTCGATGGCCGAGTACGGCGCACAGTGCGTCGTGTGGCAGACGGCTATCAACCCCGTGGTGGCACTCGAGCTCCTCGCCAGGGGCACCTGGACGGGCTCGGGGGTGCTGGGTCCGGAGGCGTTCGACGCGGTCCCGTTCCTCGACCTGCTCTCCGCACCGGCACCGACGGGGTACGGGTCCCCGTGGGCCCTGCAGGAACGGCCGCCCGCGTGAACAGGCGACGCGAGCCGCTGATCGAGGCTCTGCAGAGGGACAACCTCAACACCCTCGTGCGCAAGCTCCTGGTCATCGCGGTGGTGCTCGGCAGCCCGACGATCGTGGCGGCCATCGTGCTCGTCGGACCCAAGGACCCCGTCGTGCGCTGGGGCTACCCGCCGCTGCTCGCGTACCTCGCGCTGTACGTCTGGGTGCTGCTGAAGCGGCCCAACCGGGTCATCGCGTTCTCGCGGACGACGCTGGTCCTGTTCGACCTGGCGTGGATGGCGGGCACGATCGTGCGCCTGCGGATCGCCGCCGACGCGACCACCGGGTTCTACTCGCTCTTCCCGACGATCTTCATGGGGCTGGTGATCTTCGAGGTCGTCGGCTTCCTCTTCTTCAGCCCGCGCGGTGCCCTGGTCCACTCGGGTGCCCTGGCCGGGGGCGTCGTCGTGGCCGGGGTGATCGGCTGGGCGGAGCAGAGGGACCCGAACGCGCACCTCGTGGAGCTCATGCGCTACGCGGTCTTCCTCGTCGTCGTGGGTCTGCTCCTGCAGGTCCTCTCCCGCGCCAAGGCCCGGCTCACCCTCGCGGTGACGGCTGCCCAGCACGCCAGCGCCGAGGCCCTGGTCATGCGCGACATGGCCTACCGCGATGCGCTGACCGGTGTGGCCAACCGCCGACGGCTGATCGAGGAGCTGACGTTCCAGGCTCAGCGGGTGGACGCCGACTACCCCGTGGGGATCGTGTACTTCGACCTCGACCTGTTCAAGCAGATCAACGACGTGCACGGCCACGCCGTCGGCGACGAGGTCCTGCGTGCGGTCGCAGCCGTCGCGGGGCGGCTGGTGCGTCAGGTCGACCTCGTGGCGCGCCTGGGTGGGGAGGAGTTCGTCATCGTCGCGCCCGGGACGGGGGTCGGCCGGGCCGAGCAGCTCGCCGAGCGCCTGCGCCGGACGCTCCCCGAGGAGGTCGAGCAGGCTGCCGGTGCGCCGGTCACCGCGAGCTTCGGGGTCGTCGCCCTGCACCGCGGCGAGTCCGCCGACGCCGTGCTGACCCGCGTCGACGCGCTCATGTACGAGGCCAAGACGACCGGCCGCGACCGCGTGGTGGCCTCGGTCGCCTGACGTGACGCGTGGCGGCCGGCCCTCGGGGCCCGGTCCTCAGTGCTCGGCGGTCGCCACCGCGTCCAGGACGTCGAGAGCGTCCTCGAGGAGACGGTGGTCGATGACCAGCGGCGGCAGGAACCGCAGCACGTTGCCGTAGGTGCCGCAGGTCAGGACGAGGACCCCCTCGGCGGCGCAGCCCCGCGCGATCCTGGCGGCTTCGGCGGGGTCCGGGTCCAGCGTCCCCGGCCTGACGATCTCCACGGCGAGCATCGCCCCCCGCCCGCGCACCTCGGCGATGGCTGGCGCGCGGGACGCGAGAGCCTCCAGACGCGGCCGCACGACCGCCTCGATCCCGCGCGCGGCGCCGGCGAGGTCGTACCGCTCGTACATGTCGATGGCGGCCAGGGCGGCGGCGCACGCAAGGGGGTTGCCGCCGAAGGTCCCGCCGAGACCCCCCAGGTGCACGGCGTCCATCAGCTCGGCGCGCCCGGTGACCGCTCCCAGCGGGAGTCCTCCGGCGATGCCCTTCGCCATGGCGACCAGGTCGGGCACCACGCCCTCGTGCTCGCAGGCGAACATCGTCCCGCTGCGCGCGAAGCCTGTCTGGACCTCGTCGGCCACGAGCAGCACCCCCGTCGCGCGGCACCAGCGCTCGAGGGCCGGCAGGAAACCGGGGGCCGGGACGATGAAGCCGCCCTCGCCCAGGATCGGCTCGACGACCACGCAGGCGACCTGGTCCGCACCCACCTGCTTCTCGATGAGCGTGATGGCCCGCGCTGCCGCCTGCTCGCCGGTGACGTGCGTCGGCTCGCGCAGGGGGTAGGAGGCAGGAACCCGGTACACCTCGCCGGCGAACGGGCCGAAGCCCGTCTTGTAGGGCATCGCCTTGGCGGTCATCGCCATCGTGAGGTTGGTCCGCCCGTGGTAGGCGTGGTCGAGCACGACGACCGCGTCACGACCCGTCGCGCGCCGGGCCACCTTCACGGCGTTCTCGACGGCCTCGGCACCCGAGTTGACCAGCACGCTGCGCTTGGCGTGGTCGCCCGGGGTGAGACGCGCGAGGGCCTCGCAGACGGCCACGTAGCCCTCGTAGGGCGCGATCATGAAGCAGGTGTGGGTGAAGGCGGCCGCCTGCTCGGCCACCGCCGCTGACACCGCCGGTGCCGCGTTGCCCACGGAGGTGACGGCGATGCCCGAGCCGAGGTCGATGAAGCTGTTCCCGTCGACGTCGACGATGATCCCGCCCGCCGCCCGCTCGACGTAGACCGGGAGCGTGCTGGCCACGCCACCGGCGACCGCGAGGTCCCGGCGCCGTCCCAGCTCGACCGAGCGGGGGCCGGGGACGGCCGTCACCAGCTCTCGCCGTTGCGGGACGTCGGCGGGGATCAGGGTGCTCAGGTCTGCGGATACACGCGACATGGGCCGATGCTAGTGCGCAGATGGAACGTTTGGCCCGGGGCGCACGTTCGGATTCCGTGGTGGTCCACGCGGGCGAGCACCGATGCTCCCCGTCCGGCGGGGCACTCCCGTGCGGGCTGCCGGCGCACGTCCTGCCCGCTGTCAGCCGGGCGAGGGATGATGGGAGTGCGCGCCGGGTGGTGCCAGGAGAGGTGGAGAACTGATGGCGTACGTGGTGGGGCTGCTCGTCCTCCTGGTCGGGCTGCTGGCGTCGATCGCCCTGCACGAGATCGGGCACATGGTCCCGGCCAAGCGGTTCGGCGTCCGGGTGAGCCGCTACATGGTCGGGTTCGGGCCGACGCTCTGGTCACGGACCAGGGGCGAGACCGAGTACGGCCTCAAGGCCTTCCCCCTCGGCGGCTACGTCAAGCTCGTCGGCATGTTCCCGCCGGCGGACGTCGTCGGCGCCACGCCGCGTCCCGGCCGGGTCGCGGAGCTGGTGCAGGCGGCCCGTGAGCAGAGCGCCGAGGAGATCCTGCCCGGGCAGGACCACCGCGCCTTCTACCGGCTGAGCACCCCGAAGAAGGTCGTCGTGATGCTCGGCGGGCCGGTGATGAACCTCGTCATCGCCGCCGTCCTCTTCGCCGTGATCCTCGTCGGCTTCGGCGTCCCGGGGGCCTCGACCACCACGGTGGGAGTCGTCGGCGGCTGCGTCCTGCCGTGGGACGCCAAAGCGGACCGCACCTGCACCGCTGCCGACCCGCAGACCCCCGCCGCGGCGGCAGGGCTGAAGCCGGGGGACACGCTCATCTCGTTCGGCGGCACGTCCGTGTCCACCTGGCAGGACTTCACCAAGGCCGTGCAGTCCAGCACCGGCACCGTGCCGCTGGTCGTCGAGCGTGCCGGCCGCCGGGTCACGCTCCAGGTCGCCCCGGTGACGATCGAGCGCCCCGTCGTGGACGACAAGGGCTCGCCCGTCCTGGGCGCCGACGGCCGACCCACCACGCACCTGGTCCGCTACGTCGGCCTGAGCCCGACGCAGCAGCGCGAGCACCAGCCGCTGTCGAGCGTGCCGGGCATCCTCGGGCAGAACCTGTGGGCCACGGCAGGGATCGTCGCCACGCTGCCGAGCCGGCTGGTCGACGTCGCGCAGGCCACGTTCGGCAACGGTCAGCGCGACGCCTCGTCGGTGGTGGGCGTGGTGGGCGTCGGACGGTTCGCCGGAGAGATCGCCTCGGCGAACCTTCCGGGGTACGACCTCTCCGAACGGGTCTCGGACATGCTCGGCCTGGTCGCGTCGCTGAACATCGCGCTCTTCGTCTTCAACCTCATCCCGTTGCTCCCGCTCGACGGCGGCCACGTCGCCGGGGCCCTGTGGGAGGGTGCGCGGCGCCAGGTCGCGCGGCTGCGCGGCCTGCCGCGGCCGGCGCCCGCGGACGTCGCGCGCATGATGCCCCTGGCCTACGGCGTCTTCCTCGTGCTCGCGGTGATGGGCGCGTTCCTCGTCTACGCCGACATCGTCAAGCCGGTGACGCTCGGCTGAGGAGACTTCGCGCCGATTCGGTGCAGGTCATGGCGCCCGTCCGGTGGCACCGGCGGGGCGGGGGGATACTTGCCGGGTGAGCATCCCCATCAGCCTCGGCATGCCGGAGGCGCCCCCCTTGGTCCTCGCCCCCCGTCGCCCGACCCGGAAGATCAAGGTCGGCTCGGTGTTCGTCGGTGGCGACGCCCCCGTCTCGGTCCAGTCGATGACCACCACCAAGACGACGGACATCAACGCGACGCTCCAGCAGATCGCGGAGCTCACCGCCTCCGGCTGCGACATCGTCCGCGTGGCCTGCCCGACGGAGGAGGACGCGCTCGCGCTGCCGATCATCGCGCGCAAGTCGCAGATCCCCGTCATCGCCGACATCCACTTCCAGCCGAAGTACGTCTTCGCGGCGATCGATGCCGGGTGCGCGGCGGTCCGCGTCAACCCCGGCAACATCCGCAAGTTCGACGACCAGGTGGGCGCCATCGCGAAGGCGGCGGCCGACGCCGGCGTCTCGCTGCGCATCGGCGTCAACGCCGGCTCCCTCGACAGGCGCCTGCTCGAGAAGTACGGCAAGGCGACCCCCGAGGCGCTCGTGGAGTCCGCCGTGTGGGAGGCGTCGCTCTTCGAGGAGCACGACTTCCACGACTTCAAGATCTCGGTCAAGCACAACGACCCGGTCATCATGGTCCGGGCGTACGAGCTGCTCTCCGAGCGCGGCGACTGGCCGCTGCACCTCGGCGTGACCGAGGCCGGCCCTGCGTTCCAGGGGACCATCAAGTCGGCGACGGCGTTCGGCGCGCTGCTGAGCCAGGGCATCGGCGACACGATCCGGGTGTCCCTCTCGGCCCCTCCCGTGGAGGAGGTCAAGGTCGGCATCCAGATCCTGCAGTCGCTCAACCTGCGGCCTCGCAAGCTCGAGATCGTCTCGTGCCCGTCCTGCGGGCGCGCCCAGGTCGACGTGTACTCGCTGGCCGAGCGGGTGACCGCCGGCCTCGAGGGTCTCGAGGTCCCGCTGCGCGTCGCCGTCATGGGCTGCGTCGTCAACGGTCCCGGCGAGGCGCGCGAGGCCGACCTCGGCGTGGCGTCGGGCAACGGCAAGGGCCAGATCTTCGTCAAGGGTGAGGTCGTCGCGACGGTCCCCGAGTCCCAGATCGTCGAGACCCTCATCGCCGAGGCGCTCCGCATCGCCGAGACCATGACGCCGGTCGAGGGCGGGAGCCCTGTCGTCTCCGTCTCCTGAGCACCGCGGGGGCCGTCGTCCACCCGGCTCCGCCGGCGCTGCGCCGACGCGACGGGCGGATGTGACCCTGTGCGCGGCGCCGACGGTCTCCTGGGGCAGAATCGGGGGATGGTGGCGTGGCGTGGGGACACCCGACGGGCACTGACGCGCTCGCGGGTGACTGACGTCGACCTGCGCGAGGCCGCCCTCCTGTGCGCCCAGGACCCCGTCGCCTCGGTCCTGGCAGCCGCGCGGATCGAGTCCGCCGTGCAGAGCGGCGGCGTCCGCGGGGGCTCCTCGATCTGGGGTTTCGAGCGCGACGGGCGGCTCGTCGCGCTCTGCTGGGCCGGGGCCAACCTCGTCCCCGTCTGCCCCGCGGACGACACCGAGGCGCTCGACGCCTTCGCCGAGACCGCTCTGCGCCAGGGTCGTCGGTGCTCGTCCATCGTGGGCGACGCCGGTCCGGTCATGGAGCTGTGGTCGCGCCTGCGCTCGGCCTGGGGACCTGCGCGCGACATCCGCGCCGACCAGCCGTCCCTGGCGATCACCACCCTGTCGCCCGTCGCCCCGGACCCGCAGGTGCGGCTCAGCCGGCTGGACGAGCTGGGCATGCTGCTGCCCGCCTGCGTCGAGATGTTCATCGAGGAGGTCGGCTACTCACCCCTCTCCGGCAGCCCCGGCGCCTACGAGGCGCGGGTGCGCTCCCTGGTGGAGGAGCGCCGCTCCTACGTCCGGGTCTCGCCTGGCGTGCGGGGGCCGGAGGTCGTCTTCAAGGCCGAGCTCGGGGCCGTCAGCGCCGCCGTCGCGCAGGTCCAGGGCGTCTGGGTGCCCGCAGCCCGCCGCGGCGAGGGGCTGGCCCGGCACGGCATGGCGGCCGTCGTCCAGCACGCCCTGACGACGGTGGCGCCCGTGGTGTCCCTGTACGTCAACGACTACAACGCCCGCGCGCTCGCGGTCTACGACAGGGTCGGCTTCCGCCAGGTCGGTACGTACGCCACCGTCTTGTTCTGAGCTCCGCATCGCGTCGGGCGGACGTCCGGCAGCGGACGTCAGGCGTGCGGACGGTCTGGCGTGCGGCCGGGCAGGCGGTCAGCGCAGCAGCCG
>DASXVR010000375.1:0-8851 GCA_036504175.1 Actinotalea sp.
GCCTCGACACTCGTCGCGACCCGTCCGGCGAGGTGCTGGCGGACCATGAGTGACCGGCGCAGCTGCGGCTCGGCCAGGACGGCAGCGGTCGACGTCATGGGGCGACCGTAGTCGGCGCCACCGACACCAGGTGGGTCTCCCGGGTCAGAGCCGCCCGGCTGCCTTGAGCGCCAGGTAGGTGTCGGCCAGACGAGGAGCCAGCTCCCCGGGCAGGGCGTCGACGACCTCGACCCCGCGCTGGCGCAGCCGGACGGTCACAGCCGCCCGCTCGAGCTGGGTGCGCTCCGCCGCCGCCGCGTCGTAGACGTCGGCGGCGCTGCCGCGGGACGCCCGCAGCAGGGCGACCTCGGGGTCGGACACCGAGGCGAGCACCACCATGTGGTCGTGCGCCAGGGGTGCCACGACGGGCAGCAGACCGCTCTCCACGGCCGCCGGTTCGAGCGCCGTGAGCAGCACCACGAGGGCGCGCCGGGACAGGCGTGCCTGCACCGCCTCCACCACGCCCGACCAGTCTGTCTCCACCAGCGCCGGCTCGAGGGGCGCGAGGGCGTCGGCCATGGCCGGGAGCAGCCGGGGACCGCTCGCGCCCGCCACCTGAGCCCGCACGCGCCTGTCGAAGGCGATCAGGTCCACGCGGTCGCCCGCCCGTGAGGCGAGCGCCGAGAGCAGCAGCGCCGCCTCCATCGAGGCGTCGATCCGGGGCAGGTCACCGATGCGCGCGGCCGAGGTCCGCGACGTGTCCAGCACGATGAGCACGCGCCTGTCGCGCTCGGGGCGCCAGGTCCGCACCACGACCTCCGAGCGCCGAGCGGTGGCGCGCCAGTCGATGGACCGCACGTCGTCGCCCATGACGTACTCGCGCAGCGAGTCGAACTCGGTCCCGGCTCCGCGGGTCTGGACCGCCGTGCGCCCGTCCAGCTCGCGCAGCCGGACCAGACGGCTGGGCAGGTGCTTGCGGGAGGCGAACTCGGGCAGCACACGCAGCCGACCGGGGACGTCGAGCGAGGCCTGGCGCGCAGCCAGTCGGAGCGGCCCGTAGGACCTCACCGTGACCCTGTCGGCCTGACGGTCGCCGCGCCGGGTCGGCAGCAGCGCCGTGGTGAGCCGGGTCGCCTCGCCGGGTGCCAGGTCGACGGGATGCCTGTTGCGCCCCGTCCCCGCGGAGGGCTGCCACGCGTCACGCACCAGCGCCCTCAGCCGGCGGCCGGAGCGGTTGGTGAGGGTCAGGGTGGACCTGGCCGGCTGGGTCAGCCGCACCGACGACGGCACCGCACGGCTCACCGCGACCTGCCGCGGTGGAGCGGCGAGGCCGGCGTCGACGGCGCAGAGCAGCGCCACGAGGACGGCCCACGCCAGCACGACCAGCGGCAGGGGGAGGAGCAGGACGGGGAGCACGCCGACGGCCGTCAGGGCAGCCGCACGCCAGGTGAGTGCCACCGATCAGCCGGTCAGCGCGGGACGGGGACGGAGGCCAGGACGGTGTCGAGCACGCTCTCGGCCGTGACGCCCTCGAGCTCGGCCTCCGCCCGCAGCTGGACCCGGTGCCGCAGCGTCGGATGGGCGAGGGCCTTGACGTCGTCGGGGGTGACGTAGCCGCGTCCGGAGAGCCAGGCCCAGGCGCGCGAGGTCGCCAGGAGCGCTGTGGCTCCGCGGGGCGAGACCCCGAGGGACAGCGACGGCGACTGACGCGTGGCGCGGCAGACGTCGACGGCGTACCCGAGGATCTCGGGAGCCACCTGGACCCGTGCCACCTCGTGCCGGGCTGCCGCGAGCTGCTCGGGTCCGGTGACGGCCCGCACACCTGCCGCGGCCAGGTCGCGAGGGTCGAAGCCGGCCGCATGCCGCCGGAGCACCTCGATCTCCTCGGCGCGCTCGGGCAGCGGGAGGGTGAGCTTGAGCAGGAACCTGTCCAGCTGGGCCTCGGGCAACGCATAGGTGCCCTCGTACTCGACGGGGTTCTGCGTGGCGATGACCAGGAACGGGTCGGGCAGAGGACGCGGGACGCCGTCCACGGAGACCTGGCGCTCCTCCATGGCCTCCAGGAGCGAGGCCTGGGTCTTGGGCGGCGTGCGGTTGATCTCGTCCGCCAGCAGCAGGTTGGTGAAGACGGGACCCTCACGGAAGGAGAACTGGGCCGTGCGCGCGTCGTAGACGAGCGAGCCGGTCACGTCGCCGGGCATCAGGTCAGGGGTGAACTGGATGCGCTTGGTGCTCAGGTCGAGCGCGGCGCTCAGGGTCCGCACCAGCAGCGTCTTCGCCACGCCCGGGACACCCTCGAGCAGCACGTGCCCGCGGCACAGCAGCGCGATGACCAGGCCGGACACTGCCGCATCCTGGCCGACGACGGCCTTGCCGACCTCCGCCCGCAACCCGCCCAGGGCGCTGCGGAGCTCGGCGGAGGGCGTCAGGCCGGGAGCCGGGGCCGGCCGGGGGGGAGGGGTGGGGCCGTCGTGATCGAGCGGAAGGGGTGGCACCGGCGCCACCCGCTCGGCGGGTGGGGTGGTCCAGGTGGGTTCGGTCACGTGCGGTGAACCTCGCTCTCGAGCTCGTCAAGTCGGTGTGCCAGCTGAAGCAGTGCTGCGTCGTCGGTCGGCGGGGGGCCGTAGAGGAGGGCCGCGACCTGGTCCGTGCTTTGTCCGGTCGCCTGGGCGAGCGCCTCGATGACCTGGTGGGCGCCAGCCGCGCGGGGCAGCCCGAGGCGCAGGGCTGCGCGCCGGGCGGTTCCGGCCCGCAGGGCGGCGGCGGCGTGCCCGCGCGACCTCGAGCGCCGGTACAGCCGTCCGCGCCCGACGGTGGCCTCGGCCGCCCGGATCGTCACGGGCAGCGGCTCGGTCACGATCCGACCCAGAGCGCGCCCCCGCCACAGGGCCAGGACGAGGACCACCAGCGCCAGCTGCGCGCCGACCGGACCGAACCAGCCGGGCACTACCTCTCCCGACGGCGCCGCGGCGGTGTCCTGGCCGGTGTCGTCGAGCGAGGGCACGTACCAGGTGAGCCGCGCGTTGTGCCCGAGGGTCCGCAGCAGCAGAGCCGCGTTCCCGTCCTGGGCCAGGCGGTCGTTGGTGATCAGGGTGACGTCGTCGATGACGACGAGGCGTCGACCGTGGACGGTCACGGCGGCGTAGGCACCGGCGCCTCCGACGGACGTGACGTCGGGGGAGTCGGTGGGGAAGCACACGACGACGTCGGGCGTGAGGGCGCTCACGCCGTAGCCCTCGCTGCGGATGGACCCGGCCGCCTGCGCGTCGGGATCGGAGCAGCCGGCCGCGACCGCCAGGGGCCCGGTGGGGCTGAGCGACGTCGTGAGGCGGCCGCCGCTCAGCTGCTCCAGGTGCCACGACTCAGGGCCCACGACCACCAGGTCGGCGTCCGTGGAGGCCAGCGCGTCGATCTGGCTGTCGGTGAGCAGGTACGAGCCGACCACCAGGAGCGTGGTCCCGGCGTCGGCGCGGGCGACCGCCTCGGCCGACGTGCGGACCAGGTCCACGCTCACGCCCTGCCGGCCGAGGATCTCGGCCAGCGCCCGCCCGCCGGAGCCCGTCGCGTTGTCCGGACCGAACGGTGTCTGGGACGTGCGCGGCTTCAGCACGGCAGCCAGGAGCGCCGCCACGATCACGACGACGACGACGGTCACGGGCCAGCGCGCGCGGCGCCAGCGGGACAAGGCCCGCGATCGCGCGGTGGTGCCGTCGCCCATCACCTCAGCCGGCCCGCCGGGTGTGCGCACCGAGGGGCCCTGGGAGGGCGCGACGGGCGCCAGCGCCCCCGTCATCGCGGCATCACCATGGCGGAGTCCTCGCGGTCCGCGGCCGGCGTCCCGGCGGGGCGCGTGTGCGCGACGGCCTCGTCGAGCCCGACGAGCCACTCGAACGCGGTCCGGTCAGCCTCGGTGTCGCCGTAGCAGACGTCGTCGAAGAGCCGACCGGCACGGGCGAGGCCGACTGCCTGGTCGGGGATGCGCAGACCGGCCTCGTGGGCGGCCTCGTGCGCGGTGCGGCCGGGGCGCTCGTCGAGGACGGCGCGCTCCTCCAGCCCACGCAGCATCGCGCGGAAGAGCTCGAGCACCGCCTGCGACCAGAGCCCGTCGGCGGCCAGCGCGGCGGCCGCAGAGCGCAGCTGCGCAGCCGTGCGGGTGTCGTCCCCGAAGACGTCGACCGAGACCCGGCGGGCCGCCCGGGCGCGGCGAACAGGACCCGCGACGACGAAGGCGACCACTCCCGCCGTCAGGAGGAGACCGACGAGCGCGATCGATGCCGTGCCGACGTCCAGGTGGCCCAGACGGTCCTGCATCTGCCCCCACTGCTCCTTGATCCACTGCAGGAGCGTCATGAGGAGGCTCGGTCGCTCGTGGTAGATCGCCTTCGACAGCTCGTCCCGGGCCCACCGGCGAGCGGTGTCCGCGTCGGGGTCCACCGGGACGTCCAGCAGGGCTGTGGTCGCCCTGAGCGCGGCGGGGTGCCCGGTCGTGAGCAGGGTCAGGTGACCGGTCGCGACCATGCCGGTGAGCAGGGCGACGCCGTGCGCGGCGTGCCCCCCGCCGCTGAAGGCTGAGCCGGTCATCGTCAGGGTCGGCCACCCTGGCCGCCGGCGGCTGCGACCTCGGCCGCCCGGCCCAGCTCGACGTCCAGGCCCTCCTTGCGCATGCGGGTGTCGACGTACAGGAGCGCGATCACCGCCACCGTGAAGGGCATCGTGAGGATCTGCGTGACGATCGAGGCCAGCGCCGTCGAAGCGATGTACGGCACCCCGCTGGGAACCCCGCCCGAGACCACCAGGCCGAGCAGGCTCAGCGGGACGCTGACCAGGCCGGACACCACGGAGACGATGATCTGGGTGAGCAGGTAGATGCCGAAGAGGCGCCAGAAGCTGCCGCGCGACAAGGCCCAGCCGCGCTTGAGCCCGTCGACGACCTTGTGCTCCTCGAGCATCAGGGAGGGCGTCGCGAGCAGCGTCCGGACCACGATCCAGACGAGCCAGACGATGACCCCGAGGAACCCGATGATGCCGACGGCGAGCGCTGCGCCGTCCTGCTGGGCGTTGCCGAGCAGGAAGATCAGGCCGACCCACACCGCCGGGGCGGCGAGGGTGATGACGCCGATCAGCAGGGTCAGGCCCAGCAGACGCCAGATCCGCGCCCGGCCGCGCGCCCAGACCTCCGAGACCGTGAGCTTCTGGCCGATGACCGAGCGGCTGACCGAGACGATCAGCAGACCTGTCAGGACGGTGCTGGTGATCATGCTCAACGCCCAGGCGACCAGCGTGCTGGGAAGGCTCTCGCCGAGCTGGCGAAGGGCTGCGTCGCTCGAGGCCTGCGAGGTCGGCGCGTTCAGGAGATCGGTCATCGACCCCACGGCGTACCAGGTGAGGACGGCCTGGATGAGCGCCGAGATCGTCACGACGATCGCACTCAGCCCGAACATGACCTGGGGGTTGGAGCGGACGGACCGGAACGCGCCGTCGTAGATCTCGCCCAGGCTCAGCGGCCGCAGCGGGATGATCCCGCGCTGCACCGGCGGCGGCCGGTAGCCCGTCGGCTGGCCGTACTGGGGTTGGCCGTACTGGGGTTGGCCGTACTGCGGCTGCCCGTACTGCGGCGCGGCCGGTGCCGGAGGCTGCGGTGGGGCCGGCGGGTACTGCGCCTCACCGTAGGCAGGCTTGCCGAGCGCCTGGTACGGCGGCACGGCGGAGGACTCCGGTACCGGGTTCCCGTAACCGGGCGGTGCCTCGTCGGCGGGACCCCACGACGGGCCGGGCGGGGGCGGGGGCGTCTCGGGCGGCACGCCGCCGTCCGCGCGGCGACCCTCGGTCGACTCGCTCATCGTGTCTTCCCCCTCCTGCGGCCGGTCGTGCGGGCGCCTCGGCTCGCACCGGTCCCGGGCGGCCCCATCGTGCCATGGCGGAGCCTGCCCACGCCGGACTCCCCGCAGGTGTCAACGGTGCCGCGCACGGGGTGACACGATGTGCCCATGAGAGGTCGAGTCCTGGTGGTCGACGACGACGTCGCCCTGGCTGAGATGATCGGGATAGTCCTGCGCGCGGAGGGCTTCGATCCGCTCTTCTGCGCCCACGGCGACGACGCCCTGGGCGCGTTCCGTGCGGGCCAGCCCGACCTCGTGCTCCTCGACCTCATGCTTCCCGGCAAGGACGGCACCGAGATCTGCCGCCTCATCCGCGCGGAGTCCGGGGTGCCCATCGTGATGCTCACGGCCAAGAGCGACACGGTCGACGTCGTCCTCGGGCTCGAGTCCGGTGCCGACGACTACATCTCCAAGCCGTTCAAGCCCAAGGAGCTGATCGCGCGGGTGCGGGCGCGGCTGCGGCGCACCGACGAGCCCACGCCCGAGCACCTGACGATCGGCGACCTCGAGATCGACGTCACCGGCCACCGGGTCTCCCGTGACGGGGAGCTGATCCCGCTCACGCCCCTCGAGTTCGACCTGCTCGTCGCCCTCGCGCGCAAGCCCTGGCAGGTGTTCACCCGCGAGGTCCTCCTCGAGCGGGTCTGGGGCTACCGGCACGCGGCGGACACGCGCCTGGTGAACGTGCACGTGCAGCGGCTCCGCTCCAAGATCGAGCACGACCCCGAGCGTCCGGAGATCGTCGTGACGGTGCGCGGCGTCGGCTACAAGGCGGGGTCCGGACCGTCGTGAGGCCCGCCGGCCATGCCTAGGGGGGCGGCGACGGCGCGTCCGCTCCTGCTGCGAGCGCGCCGGCGCGTGACGCGTGTCCGGCGGTCGTCGGTCGTCGCCGTGCGCAGCGCCTGGCTGCACTGGCGGTCCTCGCTCCAGATCCGCGTGATCACCTCCACGCTCGTCGTCGGCATCGCCGCGCTCGTCGTCCTCGGGGGCTACCTCTCCGACCGGATCAGCGACGGGCTGTTCGAGCAGCGGACGCAGCAGCTCCTCGAGGAGAGCTCGCGCTCCACCCAGAGCGCCCAGGCCAACTTCGACGCCTCCACGGTCTCGACGGTCGCCGAGGTCCAGGACATGGTCAACCGGCTGGTCCCGGCACTCAAGCAGGGTGGCTCGGGCGCGCCCGAGGTGTTCCTGCGCAGGTCACCCGGCGGTGTCCCGGCGCTGGTCAACGACGTGTCCACGAGCGGCGTCGTGGCCGGGCTGATCACCGCGGACATGCGCGACGCGGTCCAGTCCGACGACGCTCAGCACTGGCAGTCGGTCGCCATCCCGCGGGAGGGCGAGCCCGGTGAGAGCGACCCCGGGGTGCTCGTCGGGTCCCGGGTGACGGTCCAGCCGATCGGACCGTACGAGCTCTACTACCTGTACAGCCTCGCACCGGAGCAGCAGACCCTCTCCTTCGTCCAGCGCGTCCTCTCGCTCGCGGGCATCGGTCTCGTGGGACTGCTCGGCGCGATGACCTGGCTGGTCACGCGTCAGGCGGTCCAGCCCGTCCGGACGGCCGCCGGGGTGGCCGAGCGGCTCGCGGACGGCCATCTGACCGAGCGCATGGTGGTCAAGGGCGTCGACGAGATGGCGACGCTCGCGCGGTCCTTCAACGAGATGGCCGAGAGCCTGCAGGACCAGATCAGGCGGATGGAGGACCTCTCCCACCTGCAGCGACGGTTCGTCTCCGACGTCTCCCACGAGCTCCGCACTCCGCTGACCACCATCCGGATGGCGGCAGAGGTGATCCACGCGTCGCGCGACGAGCTCGACCCCGCTGCGGCGAGGTCGGCGGAGCTGCTCACCGCGCAGCTCGACCGTTTCGAGGACCTGCTCGCCGACCTGCTCGAGATCAGCCGGTTCGACGCGGGTGCTGCGATGCTGGACGCCGAGAGCCATGACGTCCGCGACGTGGTGACCGGCGCGATCGAGCAGGCGGGACCGCTCGCCGAGCGCCGGGGCGTCTGGCTGAGCGTGGACCTGCCGGAGTCGCCGGTCATCGCCGACATCGACCCCCGCCGGGTCGAGCGCGTGCTGCGCAACCTGCTGGTCAACGGGATCGAGCACGCCGAGGGCAGGCCGGTCGAGATCGTCCTCGCAGCCGACAAGCGTGCCGTCGCCGTCACGGTGCGCGACCACGGCGTCGGCATGACCGAGGACGAGGCCGAGCACGTGTTCGACCGCTTCTGGCGTGCGGACCCGGCGCGGGCCAGGACGACCGGAGGCACGGGGCTCGGGCTGGCGATCTCCATCGAGGACGCGCACCTGCACGGCGGCTGGCTCGAGGCGTGGGGCCGCCCGGCCCGTGGCGCCTGCTTCCGGCTCACCCTCCCGCGTCGGGCCGGCATCGTCCTGGAGTCCTCTCCGCTGCCGCTCGTCCCGGAGGTCATCGAGGACATGCCCTCGGTGTCCTACGCCTCGCACGAGGGTCGACCGGCCCTCGACCCCGCCGCAGTACCCGACCTCGACCGGCTGGAGGCGTGATGTCGTCCTCGCGCAGGCGTGCGGCGCCCGTCCTGGTCGGGCTGGCACTGCTCCTCGCCCTCGTCGGGTGCTCGGCCATCCCGACCTCCGGCCCCGTGCAGAAGGGCGACGTGGTGGTCGCCGAGCCGGGGCGCGCCTTCCTGCAAGGCAACGACCCCGAGCCTGACGACACCCCGGAAGGGATCATCAGCGGCTTCCTCCGGGCCGGTGCGGCAGGGCTCTCGGTCACCGACCAGTTCACCGTCGCGAAGAAGTTCCTCACCCTCTCGGCGGCAGCCGACTGGGACCCGCGGGCCCAGGTCCTGATCTACCCCGAGCGCAGCGGTGACCCGAAGATCGAGAAGCGGCCCGACGGGACGGTCCTGGTGACGGTGCCGGTCAAGGCCAAGATCGACGCCGCCTTCCGCTACACCGAGGTCAAGCCGGGCGCGCGCGAGGAGATCGTCTTCCAGCTGACGCGGGACGCG
>DASXVR010000376.1:0-4485 GCA_036504175.1 Actinotalea sp.
GCGCTGACCACGCCGAGCGGGCCGTCCAGCGGCCCACCGCCCGGCACCGAGTCCAGGTGGCTGCCGGTGACGACACCGGGGCCGTCGGCGTCCGGGTCACCCCACCACGCCCACTGGTTGCCGGCACGGTCGACCTCGACGCCCATCCCCCGGGCCTCGGCCTGCGCGACGAACCACTCGCGCATCGTCAGGTCCGAGGTCGTCCACGCGAAGCGGGAGTACCCACCCGCGGGCGCCCGCCCCACGTCGGCGAGATCGTCCAGGAGCGAGTCGAACGCCCCCGCGGCGCCCACGCTCACGAGGTCGGGCCCTCCGTCATCGGGCGGCGGATGCCGTGCGCCACCGCTGTCTCGACGGCCAGCTCGTACCCGGCGTCGGCGTGGCGCAGGACGCCGGTGGCCGGGTCGTTCGCGAGCACCCGGGCGAGCTTCTGCGCCGCGAGCTCGGTCCCGTCGGCGACGCTGACCTGCCCGGCATGGATCGACCTGCCGATCCCGACGCCTCCGCCGTGGTGGATGGACACCCAGGTCGCCCCCGACGAGGCGCTGACGAGGGCGTTCAGCAGTGGCCAGTCGGCGATCGCGTCGGACCCGTCGGCCATCGCCTCGGTCTCCCGGTAGGGCGACGCCACGGACCCCGAGTCCAGGTGGTCGCGGCCGATGACGATCGGCGCGGTGATCTCGCCCGAGGCGACGAGCTCGTTGAAGCGCAGCCCCGCGCGGTCCCGTTCACCGTGCCCGAGCCAGCAGATGCGCGCCGGCAGCCCCTGGAACGCGACCTTCTCCTGGGCCGCGCGCAGCCATCGGGCGAGATGGTCGTCCTCGGGGAAGAGGTCCATCACCGCCTGGTCGGTGACGGCGATGTCGCGGGGGTCGCCGGACAGGGCCGCCCAGCGGAACGGTCCCTTCCCCTGTGCGAACAGCGGGCGGATGTAGGCGGGCACGAAACCGGGGATCTCGAACGCGCGGTCGTACCCGCCCTGACGCGCCTCCTCGCGGATCGAGTTGCCGTAGTCGAAGACCTCGGAGCCCGCGTCCCGGAAGCCGACCATCGCCTCGACGTGGCGCGCCATCGACTCCCGGGCGCGCAGGGTGAAGCCGGCGGGGTCCTTTGCGGCCGCGTCGTGCCAGTCGGCCAGGTCGATCCCGAGCGGCAGGTAGGCGAGCGGGTCGTGCGCCGAGGTCTGGTCGGTCACCACGTCCACCTCGACGCCGCGACGCAGCAGCTCGGGCAGCACCGCAGCACAGTTCCCGACGACCCCGACGGACAGCGCCCGACGCGCCCGACGCGCAGCGGTGACCAGGGCGACGGCCTTGTCCAGGTCGTCCGCGACGACGTCGAGGTAGCGCTGCCGAACCCGGCGGTGCAGCCGCGCCGGGTCGACGTCCACCACGAGGCAGGCGCCCCCGTTGAGCGTCACGGCCAGCGGCTGAGCCCCACCCATGCCGCCGCAGCCCCCGGTCACGGTGAGCGTCCCGGCCAGCGTGCCGCCGAAGTGCGCGACAGCCACGGCCGCGAGGGTCTCATACGTGCCCTGGAGGATCCCCTGGGCGCCGATGTAGATCCACGAGCCCGCGGTCATCTGGCCGTACATGGTCAGACCGAGCTGCTCGAGCCGACGGAACTCGGGCCACGTCGCCCAGTCGCCCACGAGGTTGGAGTTGGCGATGAGGACGCGCGGCGCCCACTCGTGCGTGCGCAGCACCCCCACCGGCTTGCCGGACTGGACCATCAGGGTCTCGTCGTCGGCCAGCGTCGTCAGGGTGCGGACGATCGCGTGGTAGCTCGGCCAGTCACGCGCAGCCTTCCCGGTGCCGCCGTAGACGACCAGGTCCTCGGGACGCTCAGCCACCTCGGGGTCGAGGTTGTTCATGAGCATCCGCAGCGGCGCCTCGGTCTGCCAGCTCCGGGCCGTGAGCGTGGTCCCCCTCGGGGCTCGCACGACCGGGGCGGGGGTCGAGGCGGCGGTGCCGGCTGGCTGCGCGGTACCAGCAGGCTGCGCGGTGCCGGCTGGCTGCGGGGTGCCGGCTGGCTGCGGGGCGGTCGGTGTGGTGGTCATGGTTGTCTCCTCAGGCGAGCGGGCCAACGGCGGCGACGGCGGCGTCGCGGACGGCGCCGCAACGGACGAGCTCGACGGCGGCGTCGATCTCGGCGGCCAGGTATCTGTCCGGGCCCGGCCCGGCCACGCGGGTGCGCAGCAGGTCACGGACGGCCGCGGTCCCGTCGGCGGGGACCAGGGCCGGGTCGGCGTCCGCCCGCAGGTCGAGGGCGCGTGCGGCTGTCAGTACCTCGATGGCCAGCACCCGGGTCAGGCCGTCGACGGACCGGCGGAGCTTGCGCGCCGCGTGCCAGCCCATCGAGACGTGGTCCTCCTGCATCGCCGACGACGGGATGGAGTCCACGCTGGCGGGGACGGCCAGCCGCTTGAGCTCGGAGACGATCGCCGCCGCGGTGTACTGGGCGATCATGTGGCCGGAGTCGACGCCCGGGTCGTGGGCGAGGAAGGGTGGCAGCCCCTCGCTGCGGGCCGGGTCGAGGAACCTGTCCGTCCGCCGCTCGCTGATGCTCGCGAGGTCGGCGGAGGCGATGGCGAGGAAGTCGAGCACGTAGCCGACGGGTGCGCCGTGGAAGTTGCCGTTCGACTCGACGCGCCCGTCGACGGTCACGACCGGGTTGTCGATGGCTGCGGCCAGCTCCCGGCCGGCCACCGTCGCAGCGTGGTCGAGCGTGTCGCGAGCCGCTCCGTGGACCTGGGGGGCGCAGCGCAGCGAGTAGGCGTCCTGGACGCGCGTGCACAGGACGGTTCCGTCGGGAGCGGTCTCGCGGTGGCTGGCCATGATCGGGGAGCCGGCGACGAGCCTGCGCAGGTTGGCGGCCGCTGCGGCCTGGCCGGGGTGGGGACGCAGGGCGACCAGGTCCGCGGCGTAGACCGCATCGCTGCCCAGGAGGGCCTCGACGCTCATGGCAGCGGCGATGTCCGCCGTGGTCAGCAGGAGCCGCAGGTCCGTCAGCGCCAGCACGAGCATGCCGAGCATGCCGTCCGTGCCGTTGATCAGGGCGAGGCCCTCCTTCTCCGCCAGCACCACCGGTTCGATCCCCGCGTCCCTCAGTGCCTCGCCTGAGGGTCGCAGCGTTCCGGCCGCGTCGCGCACCTCCCCCTCGCCCATGGCCGCCAGGGCGAGGTGGGCGAGCGGCGCGAGGTCGCCCGAGCAGCCGAGGGACCCGTACTCGCGGACCACCGGGGTGATGCCGGCGTCGAGCATCGACGCGTAGACCTGCGCGGTCCCGGGGCGCACGCCGGTCCGTCCCGTCGCGAGCGTCGCAAGCCGGAGCAGCATGAGCGCACGCACGACCTCCCGCTCCACCTCGGGGCCCGAGCCGGCCGCGTGCGACCGGATGAGGCTGCGCTGGAGGTCGGCCCGCCGCTGCGGGGGGATGTGCCGCCGGGCCAGCGCCCCGAAGCCCGTCGAGATGCCGTAGTGCGGAGCGGCGTCGTCGGCCAGGGCATCGACCACCGCCCGGCCGGACGCCAGCCTGTCCAGCGCCTCGGCGCTCAGGTGGACCCGCGCGCCGTCGCGCGCCACGGCGACCACCTCCTCGCACGACAGCGGCAGGCCGGTGAGCTCGACGACGTGGGCCGTGCCCAGGGCTGCCGGTGCTGCAGTGCTCATGGCGTCATCCCACACCCGTGCGCGCCCGCTCCGGCAGGTCGTCGGCGTGGGTACAGTCTGAGATCCCAGACATTTCCAGGAGGCGCCGCGTGGGGTCGAGCAGCATCGTTCCCGCGGCCCGGTCGGCGGTGCGGGTCCTGTCGTACCTAGCGGCTCAGGCTGGTCCGTCGGCTGCCGGGACCATCGCCCGGGCCCTCGACCTCCCCCGCTCAACCGTCTACCACCTGCTCTCGGTGCTCGCCGAGGAGGGGTTCGTGACGCACCTGCCGGAGGAGAGGCGGTACGGGCTCGGGGTCTCGGCGCTCGGGCTCGGGTCCGCCTATGCCCGCCAGGCGCCGCTGACGAGGTTGGCGAGGCCGATCATCGCCCGGCTGGTCGACGCCACGCACGAGAGCGCCCACCTGGCCGTGCTCCACGGCCGCGACGTCCTCTACCTGATCGAGGAACGCGCTCCGGGCCGGCCGCCGCTGGTGACGGACGTCGACGTGCGCCTGCCGAGCCACCTGACGGCCAGCGGCCGGGCCATCCTCGCTGGCCTGCCGGCCGCTCAGATCAGGGCTCTCTTCCCGGACGCAGGAGCGTTCGCCGACCGCTGGGGAACCGGACCCCGGTCCGCCCGCGAGCTGCGCGAGCTGCTGCGCGAGGTCCGGGCCCGCGGCTACGCGACCGAGGACGGCGAGGTGACACCGGGCCTGGCGTCGGTCGGGCAGGCGGCGCTGGACCACACGGGACGCCCCGTCGCCGGCATCGCCGTCACCTTTCGCGCCGAGGACGTCGACGACGAGGCCAGGGCGCGGATCGCGGCGCTGGTGGG
>DASXVR010000377.1:0-2773 GCA_036504175.1 Actinotalea sp.
GCCCCCGCCGGCGGGTGCGAGCGGCACGGTCCCCCGGGCCCGGCGCAGCTGCTCGGTCAGGATCATGGTGAAGAACGAGACGGCCGAGACCACTGTCGCCACGAGCGGGATCGCCAGGACCCGGGTGTCGTCCTCACCCGCGCGCACCAGCGCGATGAACACCGCGAGCGGCAGGGCAGACACCTTCACCGAGTCGACGACGTGGTCGAGCCACTCCCCCGACGGGCTGCCGCCGCCACGCAGGCGCGCCAGCTGGCCGTCCGCCGAGTCGAAGGCGTATCCCACGACCAGCAGGAGGCACACGACGACGCCCGTGGTCAGGCTCATCGGCGCGAGGGCGAGGACCGCGATGCCGCTCAGCGTGAACAGCGCACTGATCCCGGTCACGGCGTTGGGCGTCAGGCCCACCACGGCGGACCCGGCGGCCAGCACCCGACCCAGGCGCCGGTTGACGAACCGGGAGTAGGCGGGAGCCCCTCGGGCGGCGGGCTTCTGCGCCCCACCGAGTGCGGCGAGCGCACCCGCAAAGGTCCAGGCGGTCATCGAAGGCCCTCCTCGTCGTCTGCTGATCTCTGCGGACGACGTCGGCCGCTCAGTCCCGGACGCCGGACCGACCGGCGCGCGAGATCCTGCGCCAGTCTCTCGTACCCGTCGGTCACCTCGTCCCAGGTGTAGTCGAGCGCGCGGGTTCGCAGGGCGCTCCCGCGGCTCAGGGTCTCGTCCGGATCGGCCTCGGCCGCCTCCACCTGCCGCGCCACGTCGGCCGGCGAGCGGAAGTAGCGCCCGAGCTCCCCGAGGACCTCACGGTTGAAGCGGACGTCATAGGCGATGGTCGCGGTGCCCGCGCCGATCGCCCGCAGCAGGGCCGGGTTGGTCCCGCCGACGGAGTGCCCGTGCACGTAGGTGAGCGCGTTCGCGAAGAGCTGGTCGAGGAGCTCGGCGTCCCACACCCCACCCAGGAGCCTGACCCGCTCGTCGGCGGCCGCGTGGACCGCCTGCGTGTACTCGTGCGCGTAGGGCGCCGAGCCGACCACGACCAGCGGCAGGGCGGCGCTGCTCCCGGCGTAGCCGCGGACCGCCACCTCGACGTGGTTCTCCGGCTCGAACCGCGCGACGACGAGGTGGTACCCGGCCGGCTCGAGTCCCAGCTCGCCGAGGCGGTGGGACGCCTGCCCGACGACCGGCGCACCGTAGGCGATCTGCCGCGTCGGCGCGCCGAACTCCTCGTCGTAGTACTCGGCTATCCCGGCGGCGTCGGCGATGAGCGCGTCGGACCAGCGCACCGCCAGCGACTCGGCGACCCGGTAGTAGCGGCGCCCGGTGCCGCCCCACTTCGCCCGCTTCCACTCCAGGCCGTCGACGTGCGTCGCGACGGGGATGCGGGCGAGCCGCAGAGCAGGCAGCAGCGGGGAGTTCGCGGCGTTGAAGACGAAGGCGGCGTCCACCCGGTGGGCGAGCACGTGCGCGACCGACAGCGCGGTGTGGCTCAGCGTCTCGAGCGAGCGCGACCGCACCGCGGGCAGGTGCACCAGACGCATCCCGAGATGTTCCGTGGGCCGGGGCGCGCCGTCGGGGGCGTCGGGGGCGTCGGGGGCACGGCAGTAGACGACGACGTCGTGGCCCCGCTCGGCCAGCCGGCGGCCGACCTCCTCCACGGCCGTCTCGAAGCCGCCGTACCGCGCGGGCACGCCACGCGTCCCGATGAGGGCGATCCGGAGCGGGGTGCCGGCGCGGGTCATGCGCTCACCTCCCGCTGCCGTGGACGCGTGCGTACGCGGCGCGGAAGACCTCGACGTGCGCCGCACCGAGCTCGGCCCACGAGCGGCGGCTCAGGTCCGGTGCGGTGCGGGGCGTCGTGCGCAGCCGTTGCACCGCGTCGGTCAGGTGCTCGGGCGCCAGCTCACCCTCGTAACGCAGCACCCACTCCTGCCCGACCTCCTCGGCGAGCGCGTCGGTCACCTCACCTGACGCGACGAGCACGGGCCGGCCCAGCGACAGGGCTAGGAGCACCGCACCGGAGTTGTGCATCTGCCGGTAGGGCAGGACGACGAGCTCCGCCTGCCCGACCTCCTCGGCCAGCACCTCGTCGGAGGCGTGGTCGAGCAGGAGGGACACCCGGGGGTCGTCCGCGGCGCCCGCCCGGACGTCCTGCTCCACGGCCGCGCTCGAGGGCCGCCCGACGACGCGCAGGGACAGCTCCGGGTCGGTCGTCGCCGTGAACGCCTCGAGGAGCCTCTCGACCCCCTTGTAGGGCCGGATGAGGCCGAAGCACAGCAGGCGTCCCGGCACCGACGGAGCGCTCGGGGCGTCCGCGAACCACTCGCGGTAGTCCCCGTGCAGGATCGTCGTCGCCGGTGACCCGGTCGGGGTCGGGGTGGAGGCGTTGAGCCGCACCCACCACGAGGTCGACCGGTCACAGAGCCGCAGCGCGAGGGCGGTGGACCACCGCGGGTGCTCGTGCGGGCGCAGGTTGTGGGCGGTCCGGACCACGGCGCGCCTGGTCAGGCGGCACCGCAGCAGCACGAGCGCGAACAGGAGGGCGGCCCCGGCGGCGCGGACGCCGTTGCGGCGGTCGACCACCACCTCGGGCCAGTGCACGTGCAGCACGTCGTAGCGGCCGAGCAGCGCCTCCCGCCACGAGAAGGTGCGCACCTCGACCCCCGACAGGGACCTCAGCAGCAGGATGACGTACGGGTTGGTGGTGGGCCGCGGCTCGCGGAAGGACTCCAGGACCCGCAGGGGGCGCGACGGACGTACCCGGTCCTGCGGAGTC
>DASXVR010000378.1:0-1626 GCA_036504175.1 Actinotalea sp.
CGGACCATCGACAGGTGCGTCGCCACCTCCTGGTAGAGCCGGACGAGCTCGTCGCTCTCCTGGCCGGTCAGGTTGCGCCGCTTGGCCAGCGCGTCGAGCCGCGTCCACGTCGGGCTGTGCACGGCGGAGAACGCGTCGAGGTCCACGGCGGGTAGCCTGCCACAGCCTCGAACGCCTGTGGCAGGATCCGACCGGGCAGGTCGCGGGCCGCCCCTGCGAAGGAGGACGGGTGCAGGACGAGATCGTCATCGGCGAAGGTGTCGTGCTCGACACGCGACCAGCATCCTTCGCCACTCGGTTCCTCGGGGCAGCGATCGACGTGGTCGCCCTGGGCGTCGTCGGCACCGGCATCGGCTGGGTCGTCGTCATGACCGGCCAGGACCTCGACGCCGCCGCCGGCGCAGCGCTGGGGATCGCCCTGCTGGTCACGGTGCTGATCGGGATCCCGACGGCTGTGGAGACGCTCACCCGTGGCCGCTCGCTCGGCAAGCTCGCGGTGGGCCTGCGCATCGTGCGCGACGACGGCGGCCCCGTCCGGTTCCGCCACGCGTTCATCCGCGCACTGGTCGGGGTGCTCGAGCTGTGGGCCACGGCCGGCGGCCTGGCCCTGATCACCTCGATCGTCCACCCTCAGGGCAAGCGGCTCGGAGACATGCTCGCAGGGACCTACGCGGTCCGGGTCAGGGGCGGCCAGAAGGCGATGCCGCCGATCGTCATGCCGCCCGAGCTGGCGGCCTGGGCCCGTCGCGCCGACATCAGACGACTGCCGGACGGCGTCGCGCTCGCCGCGCGGCAGCTGCTGGGCAGGGCCGCCACGCTGCACCAGGGATCGCGGGTGCGCCTCGGGCTCGAGCTCGCCGCCGAGATCGAGCGCTACGTCGCGCCCGGCCCCCCGCCCGGCACCCACCCGGAGCGGTTCATAGCCGCGGTGCTGGCCGAACGTCGCGACAGGGAGTACGCCCGCGCGGTCCGTGCGTCGCAGGTCGCCCGGTCCGAGGCGGTCCTGCTGCACCGCCTCCCGCACGCCGTCCCGGACCCGCCGGTCTGACTCACCTGTCGTTGGCGGAGAAGTGCTGGTAGTCGATCGGCGACGACCACGCGCCGCCCCACTCCCAGCCCACGTCGGCGAAGGCGCGCACCACGACGTCGCCAGCGTGGATCACCCCGGGCAGGTCCGGCCGGGAGGCGAACGGCACACCGGCGTCGGGCGCGACATGACGGCCCAGCACGTACGGGTTCTCCACCGGGTCGACGTCGATGGCCCGACCGTAGGAGTGCTCGGACCAGGCGGTGCCGCCGGTCACGGCCCGGCAGTTGAACGCCGACGTGTTGTCCGCATCCATCGACGCGGTGTCGTCCGCCCCGAAGTCGTCGACGAGGCGCATCGACCGGATCGGGAAGCGGGCCGCGAACAGGTCCGCGAAGACGGCAACCATCGCCTCGGCGGCGTCGGCGTTGACCACCAGCTCACCGGTGCGCGCCACCCCACCGAAGTCCACGTAGCTCACCGTGACGTAGCGCAGGTCGGTCAGCGGTACGGGGCAGCCCGGACGCCAGGAGGCCGCCATGCGGGTCGCGAGGTCAGGGGTGATGGGCCCGATGGCCGACGTGAACGCCGGCTCCGCA
>DASXVR010000379.1:0-6170 GCA_036504175.1 Actinotalea sp.
CACCGTCGAGGAGACCCGATGACCACCCTGAGCGCCAAGCGACCTGCGCCGACCCGCCCGACCGAGCCGCGGCTGGACCGGGACGTCGTCGAGGAGGCGCTGCTCGGCCGCTGGGCGGACATCCGGCGCTCGGCCCGGGAGTTCCTGAAGGACCCCCGCCTGCACCGCATCGAGGGCCTCCCCATGGACGAGCACCGCGCGCGCGTCCTCGAGCAGGTCCGCATCCTGGCCGCCGAGGGCGACGTTCTCCGCGCCTTCCCGACGGCGCTGGGCGGTGCCGATGACCACGGCGGCAGCCTCGCCCGCTTCGAGGAGACGATCACAGCCGACCCGTCGCTGCAGATCAAGGCCGGTGTCCAGTGGGGCCTGTTCGCCTCGGCGATCATGCACCTCGGCACGGCCGACCACCACGTGCGCCTGCTGCCCGCGGCCATGTCGGTCGAGGTCCCCGGCGCCTTCGCGATGACGGAGACCGGCCACGGCTCGGACGTCGCCAGCATCGGCACGACGGCCACGTACGACCCGCAGACCGAGGAGTTCGTGATCCACACCCCGTTCCGCGCGGCGTGGAAGGACTACCTCGGCAACGCCGCCCTGCACGGCACGGGCGCCGTCGTCTTCGCCCAGCTCATCACCGCCCCCGCCGGCTCGCGCCCGGTCAACCACGGCGTCCACGCGTTCTACGTCCCGCTGCGTGACCCGGAGACGGGCGGGCTCCTGCCCGGCATCCGCAGCGAGGACGACGGGCTCAAGGGTGGCCTCAACGGCATCGACAACGGCCGCCTCTGCTTCGACCACGTCCGCGTCCCGCGCGGCGACCTGCTCAACCGCTACGCGGACGTCGCCGCCGACGGCACCTACTCCTCGTCCATCGCCAGCCCCGGACGCCGCTTCTTCACGATGCTCGGCACGCTCGTGCAGGGGCGCGTCTCGCTCGACGGCGCCGCGGTGAACGCCGGCAAGCTCGCGCTGATCATCGCGATCACCTACGCCAACCAGCGGCGTCAGTTCACCGGCGCCTCCGACACCGACGAGGTCGTCCTCCTCGACTACGCCGAGCACCAGCGCCGCCTGCTGCCCCTGCTCGCGCAGACCTACGCCCAGGCCTTCGCGCACGAGCGCCTGCTGGTGACCTTCGACGAGGTCTTCTCCGGTGCCCGGGACACCGAGGAGCACCGGCAGGACCTCGAGACCATCGCGGCGGCCCTCAAGGCGACGTCGACCTGGCACGCCCTGGCCACGCTCCAGGCCGCACGCGAGGCCTGCGGCGGCGCCGGCTTCCTCACCGAGAACCGCCTGACCTCGCTCCGGGCCGACCTCGACGTCTACGTGACGTTCGAGGGCGACAACACCGTGCTGCTGCAGCTCGTCGCGAAGCGGCTCCTGGCCGACTACTCCAGGGAGTTCAAGGACATCGACGCCCCGGGGGTCGCCCGGTACATGGCCGAGCGCGCGGCCGACGCCGCGCTGCACCGCACCCCGCTGCTGCGCGCCGTGCAGACCCTCGCGGACGGCGGCCGGGTCCGACGGTCGGCCGGGCAGCTGCGGGACGCCGAGACCCAGCGCGACCTGCTCACCGACCGCGTCGAGACGATGGTGGCGGAGGTCGCCCAGGCGTTGCGGCCGGCCACCCGGGCGCCCCGCGAGGAGGCCGCGCGCCGGTTCAACGAGAGCCAGCACGAGCTGATCGAGACCGCGCGCGCGCATGCGGACCTGCTCCAGTGGGAGGCCTTCACCGCGGCCCTGGAGAAGATCGACGACGCCGACAGCCGGCAGGTCCTGACCTGGCTGCGCGACCTCTTCGGCCTCACGGTGATCGAGCGGAACCTCGCCTGGTACCTCATCAACGGCCGCCTCTCGGCCGGGCGGGCACGCACCGTCACCTCCTACATCGAGCGCCTGCTCCGGCGGCTCCGGCCCCACGCGCAGGACCTGGTCGACGCGTTCGGGTACGGACCCGAGCACGTCCGCGCCGGCATCGCGTCGGGGGCCGAGCGCACCCGGCAGGACGAGGCGCGCGACCACTACCGCCGTCGTCGGGCGGCGGGCGACGAGCCCCTCGCCGAGAAGGTGGCCCCGCGGGACCCGCGCAGCTCGCGCGGCAGGACGTCCGGCACCACGAGCACGAACCCGCAGGTGCGCAGGTCCGCCGCGCCCCTCTGAGCCGAGCGGGCGTCGGCTGCACCGCGAGAGCCCTGCGTGGCTCAGCCGCGCAGCGACAGCACCGCGGCGGCGACGTCCTGCGGGTGGCTCTCGGGCACCCAGTGACCGGTGTCGACCACGACCGTACGTATCGGCGCGCGGACGTACCGCGGCGTCGCGTGCTCGGCGTAGGGGGAGAAGAACGGGTCGCGCGCGCCGTAGAGGTACACGGTCGGCACACGGACCACGCCCGCGCCGTACCGCCCGCCGAACGGCAGTGCGCGGTACCAGGCCAGAGCGGCCGTGAGCGCGCCCGGCTGGAGCAGACGCGTCACGTACTTGTCGACGAGCGCCGCGGGCAGGTCCGCCTCGCGCAGCTGACGTCTCAGCTTGGCGCCGCCGTCGGCGAGCATCTGGGCCTCGGGGACGCGCGGCACCTGGAAGGCGAGCATGTACGACGACCGGCGCAGCTGGTCGCTGTGCTTCATCGCGTCGGTCATCGCCGCCGGGTGGGGCGTGGACACTGCGGTGAGGGAGAGCGTCCGCTCCTCGTGACGGCTGGCGAAGGTCCACGCGACCCCGCCGCCCCAGTCGTGCCCGACGACGTGCGCCTTCTCCACCCCCGCCTGGTCCAGCAGTGCGACGACGTCCGCGACGAGCTCGCGGAGCACGTACGGACGACGCCCGGCAGGGCGGGCGCCGGGGGAGTAGCCGCGCTGGTCGGGGGCCAGCACCCGCATGCCCTCGGCGACGAGCAGGGGCGTGACGGCGTCGTACGCGGAGCCGTCCTGGGGGAACCCGTGCAGGCACACGACGGCCTCACCGTCGGAGGGGCCCGAGTCGCGGACGTCGAAGACCAGGTCGCCCCGGCGGAAGGTGTGCATGCGGACATGGTCCACCACGGGCGCGCCGCGGTCTCGATGACCGGCAGAGCAGCAGGCAGCCGCGGGCGAGCCTGCCGGCGAAGGCAGGGCCGTCAGCCGAGCCCGTAGACCTGCTCTCCGGTGAACGCGAGGACGTCACCGCTGGCGCTCCGCTGGAGCCACCCGACGCCGGCAGGCAGAGGCACCCGCCACACCTCGGTGCCGTCGGCCAGCGTGCGGCAGACCAGAGCCGGCGGCGTGGCCCCCTGCGCGGGCTGGACGAGCAGCACACGGACGCCGTCGGAGAACGCGCCGTTCATGGAGGCGGCGTCGGCGGGCAGCGTCCACAGCACGGTGCCGTCGTGGACGTCGATCGCCCTGACCTCGAGCGCGTACTGGACGACCAGGATGCCGTCGATCTGCAGCAGGGCGTACCCCTGGCCGCCACCGGGCGCGCTCCAGACGGTCCGTCCGGCGGCGTCCAGGCCGACGACCGTGTGGTGCCTCAGGTCGTCCGCGACGAGGAGGTCCGGGAGGGAGTCGTCGGTGAGCTGGGGCACCAGGGGAAGCCCGGGCAGCGGGACGGTGGAGCCGCCGGCCGTCGTGATGGTGCCGTGGCCGTTCGGGTCGCTGTCGGTTGAGGTGTAGGTCCAGCGGACGATGCGGCCGTCGGGGAGGGGCCAGTCCTGCGTCGAGGGGTCGGGCGGAGTCGTGCCGTCCGATGCCGCCGCGACCTCCCGTCCGGTCGTCAGGTCGAACCCGATGGCCGGCGTGGTCATGAGGACTATCTGGTTGTCGACGACGTTCCATGGCAGGCCGACGTACGCGGGGTCGGTCGTGACGGCCTCGACGCTCACCACGTCGGACACCTGCTCGCCGGTCGTGGGGTCCCAGACGTTCAGTCGCACGTGCTGGTCCTCGGTGAGGGTCAGGAGCCCGAGGTCGGAGCGCACATCGACCACTGACAGGTTCGCCCCGGAGGTCTCGAGGGTGCGGACCACACGGCCGGTCGCCGGGTCGACGAGGTCAGCGGTGACCGGGCCGTAGCTGAGTGGGGTGTCGTCGCCGTACGTCCTGACAGTGGGTGCGCAGACGAGGAGCGGATCGGCGGCCTGCCCGGTGGGCGATGGTCCGGAGTCGGCGGTCTGGTCCGCCGGGGTGACGGCTGCGGGCCCGCTGTAGCAGTACTCCTCCTGGCCCTGCGGGGCCGTGCGTGTCCACAGCTCACGACCCGTCGCAGCGTCCAGCCCCCGGGTGGTGAGGAAGTCGGCCACGACCAGGACGCCGTTCGTGGTCGTCGCAGTGAGGCCACCTTTCGCGTGCCACCGGACCGCCATCGGCTCCGCCAGCGACGGCATGATGCCCGGCACCTCAGCCAGGGCGGCCAGGTGCGCACGCTCGCGGGCGCTGGCCACCACGTTGACGACGCCGGTCACGACGACCAGCGCCACGAGGACCAGCACGAACGGGCGCCGCCACCAAGGCCGTCGCGGGGCCGCGGGAGTGTCGAGGCCGCCGGCCACCTCGCCGCCGGCGTCGCCTCCGGGAGTTGGGCTGGGCACCGGGGTGCCGTCGGGCAGCGGGGTGCCGTCGGGCAGCGGGGCGCCGTCGCGCCCGCCGAGGTCATCGCGCTCGCGGACGTCGACGAGCTCGACGTCGGCCAGGTCGTCCGGCCGGCGACGCATGCGACCCGCCCCTGCGCGCATCCTCGGAGCGTAGCCACGGACTGCGCCGGCTGGCCGACCGATGCCCGCCGGTTGCCCGAGGCCCGCGCCCGCGCCTGGCGCGCCCACGTCGACCGCGTGCCGCGCCACCCGACCAAGATCACCCGACCGCGATCACTCCAGGGAGTAGACCTTGTCCCCGGTAGACGCCAGGACCTGCCGCCCGTTCGTCGTCGGCGACAGCCAGCCGATGTGCGTGGGGGTCGGCAGCCGCCACAGCTCGGTGCCGTCGGTGAGGTCCCGGCAGACGACCGCCTGCTGCGTCCGGTCGTGGCCCGGTTCGAGGAGCAGCACGCGGCGACCGTCGGAGAAGCCGGCGCTCATCGCCGAGGGGTCGGCCCTTGCCGTCCACAGGACCGTGCCGTCGTGGACGTCGATCGCCCGGACCTCGCTGCTGAACTGGGCGACCAGGACGCCGTCGATTCGCAGGAGCGCGTACCCCTCGCCACCGCCGGCCACCGTCCAGAGCGTCCGCCCGGCGCGATCGAGCCCGACCGTCGAGCGGCCCGCGGTGTCGTGGGCCACGACGACGTCCGGCTCGGAGCCGTCGGTGACGTTCGCGAGCATCGGCGTTCCCGGCAGCGGGAAGGACGTGCCGCCGGCAGCCGTGACCGTCCCGTGCCCGGCCGACGCGTCGGAGAAGGAGAACGTCCAGCTGACGGTGCGGCCGTCGGGCAGGTGCACGGTCATGGCCGACGTGCCCAGCGCATCCCCGTCACCGAACAACGTCACCGTGACCTGCTGGCCGCTGGGCAGGGTCTCGGTTCGGGTCGCCCCCTCCGACGCGGCGGGCCCGACCCCTGCGCCTGCGACCTCCTGCCCCGTGGCGAGGTCGAACGTGATCCCGGGCTCGGTCAGGAGCTCGATCCGGTCGCCGTCCTGGTTCCAGGACAACGCCCCGCCGTACGCCGGGTCGAGGGTGACGACCTCGGCACTCGTGGCGTCGGACACCGGTTCTCCGGTCGAGCCGTTCCAGACGCTCAGCCGTACGTGCATGTCCTCGGTCAGCGTGAGCAGCCCGATGCCCGCCGGCGTCTGCACGGTGGAGAGGCTCGCGCCCGAGGTGGTCAAGGTGTGGACGACGCGGCCGTCCCGCGGGTCGACGAGGTCGACGCTCAGGGGGCCGAACGTGAGCGTCCCGTCGTCGCCGAGCGTCGCACTCGGCGCGCAGAGGAGGAGGGTGTCGACCGTCCCCGACGCGGCGCCGGCCTCCTCGGACCCGATCGCGATGCTGGACGCCCCGCAGTACTCCTGGCTGCGGGCGGGCCGCGACCAGATCGTGCGGCCGGTCGCGGCTTCCAGCCCGCGCGTGGTCGCGGTCATGAAGTCCGCCAGAACGAGCACGCCTGTGGTCGTCGTCGCGCTGACGCCGCCCTGCGCCTCCCACCGGACCTCCATCGGCTCCGCCAGCGACGGCAGGATCCCCGGTATCTCAGCCAGC
>DASXVR010000380.1:0-3738 GCA_036504175.1 Actinotalea sp.
CCACGTGGCACCCCACCAGGAGGGGGCGACGGCGCCGTACAGGAAGAACGCCCCGCGGGCGCCGGGTCGACCCAGGACCTGCTCGGCCGCGCGGGCCGCCCCGAAGGACGCACCGCCGTACACGACCTCGACAGGGACGTCCTGCATCGCTGCGGCCGCACGTTCGGCGAACCGCTCCTCACCGAGGGAGTCGGCGTAGGCGACACCGTCGCTCACGTCGGCGAAGGTCCTGCCGTCGAACAGGTCGGGTGTGTGGACGGTGTGCCCTGCGGATCGCAGCGTGTCGGCGAACGACCTGACGCCCGCGGTGAGCCCGCCCGAGTGATGGAAGAACACGATCTCTGCCATCAGCCGAGGGTAGGTGGGGCTGCGGCGCAGCGACAGCCGTGGATCGGTGCGAGGACCGTCCTGTTCAATTGACCATGGGAGCCCTACTGTCCGACGTGAGTGATGTGTCCTGCTCGCATTCGGAGGTCGCGTTGACGCGCTCGGGTACGCAACGGCGCCGGACGCGCCTCGCTGGCGGTCTCGTCGTCCTGCTGGGTCTGGGGCTCTGGGCTGCGCCAGGTGCCTTCGCGGACGGCCCGACGACGTTCAGCAGCACGACGGCTGTCGCGATCCCTGCGGTCGGGTCCGCGAACCAGATGGGACCGGCGGCGCCGTACCCGTCGGGCGTCACGATCTCGGGACTTGCTGGGACGGTGAGCGTCGTGACGGTGACCTTCACCGGACTCACCCACAGCGCGGTGAACGACATCGACGCGATGCTCGTTGCGCCCTCGGGCGAGAACCTCGTCCTGCTCTCCGACGTCGGGGACCCGGCCACCCTCGCGTTCGCCAGCAACGCGACCCTGACCTTCTCCGACGCGGCCGCCGGCTCGGTCCCGACAGGGAACATCCCGACCGGTACCTACCGGCCGACCAACAACGGAGCCGGCGACACCTTCCCGGCCCCGGCGCCCTCGCCATCCGCGCTGACGACGCTGGGCGGTGCCTTCGCCGGCATCGACCCCAACGGCACCTGGCAGCTCTACGTGGTCGACGACACCTCGGGGGACGTCGGGACCATGGCTGGCGGATGGAGCCTGACTCTGACAACGGTTGCGGCGGAGGCGGCGACCGCGACGACCGTGACCTCGAGCGTGGACCCGTCCGCGGACGGGCAGCCGGTCACGTTCACAGCAACGGTGACCTCTGGGGGCGGTCCCGTGAGCAGCGGCACCGTCACCTTCAGCGCCGACGCGGTGACCCTCGGTGCGGCCGTCCCCGTCGACGCGAGCGGGACCGCGACCTTCACGACGTCGGCCCTGGCGCCCGGAACCCACACGGTCCTCGCGCAGTACGGCGGCGACCCGCAGCACCTGCCCAGTTCGGGGAGCCTCGACCAGGTCGTGGTCGGTGTCGTGGCCGATGCCGGCGGACCGTACGCGGTCGTCGAGGGCGGCAGCCTGTCGCTCGACGGCTCCGGCTCGACGGCCGGCGCGACCTACGGCTGGGACCTCGACGGCAACGGGACGTTCGCCGATGCGACAGGGGTCTCGCCAACCCTCACCTGGGCGCAGCTCGAGGCGCTCGGGATCGATGACGGGCCCTCGACGCACGCCGTCGCGGTGCAGGTCACGGTGGGCGCCACGACCGTCACGTCTGCCACGGCCGCCGTGCAGGTGACCAACGTGGCGCCGACGACGGTGCTCACCGGCGGGCTCACCGCCGTCGCCGGGGCGCCGTTCACCGTCAAGGTCGGTGCCGTCGACCCCTCGTCGGCCGACCTCGCGGCCACCTTCACGTACACCGTCGACTGGGGTGACGGGTCAGCGGTGCTCACCGTCACCGGCCCTGCGGACCCGCCCGTCACCCACACCTACGCGTCGGCAGGCACCTACGCGGCGTCCTTCGCCGCGACCGATAAGGACGGCGGGACGGGCGTCCCGACGACCGTGCAGGTGGTGGCCGCGCCGGCCGCCCCGGCTCCGACACCGACTCCTACTCCGGCGCCGACCGCCTCACGTCCGGTTGGAGCACAGCTGTCCTCGTCAGGCGCCGATGTCCAGGCGCCGCTGTCGCTCGCCCTGCTGCTCGTCATGGTCGGGTGGGCGATGCTCGTGACGGCGCGGCGTCGCCGGCTCTGACTCGCGGTCTCCCGCCCCTCGTGTCCCAGGGACCGCCTCAGCCCACCAGGTGGCCGAAGACGACGATGTTGTCGACGTAGTGCCCGGTGCTGCGGTCGAACGCCCCGCCGCAGGTGATCAGTCGGATCTCGGCGCGGCCAGTGGTGTTGCCGTAGACCTGCGAGGTGGGGAAGTCGGTCTTGGCGTAGCGGTTGACGGCGTCGATGACGAACCTCGCCACGGTGCCGTCGTCGCGAGCGATGCGCACCTCGTCGCCTGCGGTGAGCTCACCCAGGCGGTAGAAGACGGCTGGGCCATCGGGTCCGTCGACGTGCGCGGCCAGGACCGCCGGTCCGAGCTGACCCGGGCTGGGGCCACGGACGTGCCAGCCGACCGTCGCGAAGTCGGTCGGCGGCGGCAGGACGCCGTCCGGCCCGACCGTCAACGGGACCAGGGCAGTGGTGTCGACCTCGATGGCTGGGATGGTGAGCCGGACCGGCGCCGCCGCATCCATGATCGGGCCGAAGTCGGGAGAGGGTTGCTGGGGGGCCGCTGACGGGCCCGCCGTCGGTCCGGCATCCGGCGAGGGCGCTGCGGCCAGGTCACGCCCCGTCGCGACGGCGTTGAGCTGCGCCGCGTCCTGCGAGGGCTGCGGCGGGCCGGGTCGTCCGCGCAGCCCGACGACGAACGACATGACACCGAGGCAGGCCAGCACGACGGCCGCCGTCGCGAGGATGCGACGGCGGCCGGCGGGCCGGGTGGTGACGGACATCAGACCTTGACGGTCGAGCGACGCGCAGCGACAGCGCCCGTCCCAGCGGCGACCAGGACCAGAGCGCCACCGGCGAGCAGCAGGCCGGTGTCGGTGCCGATCGGGGCAGCCCCACCGGCGCCGGTCGCCATCGCGCCGACGGGAGCGGCGGCCAGGACCCCGCAGAGCGCCGGGTCCGTCGCCTCGGTCGGCAGGGCCGGGTCGAGGTCGGACTTCGTGTCGCCGTCGTACGTGCCGTTCTTGTTGTGGTCGACGCCATGGATCACGACGACGGACTTGCCGTCGACGATCGCCTGAGCGACCTCGGGTGCGACCTCGATGCTGCCGCGCTCGTAGGTGATCTGGCCGCCGGGGGCGGTGTCGAACCGGTCGACCGCGAGACCGCTCTGCGGGCTGGTGTCACCGGTCTTCGTCAGGGAGACGACGATCCCGCCGTACGCGGGGCCGCCCTCGGTCGTGGTGAGCGTGCCGTCGCCGCTCGTGTCGTCCGCCGCTGCGGGGCACTCGTGCCGAGCCTCGGCCGCGAAGTGGATGTGCGCTGCGTGCGGGGCATTGGCGAGAAGACCCTTGGCCGCCATGGTCACGGTGATGGTCGTACCGCGGACGCTGACCATCGCGGTGCCGCTGCCGTTGACGCCGTTCAGCGCCACGGGCTTGAGGTTGGCGTTCGCGTCTCCGTCAGCGGCGAACGCTGAGGTGACACCGAGCGGAAGAAGGACCGCGGCGCCGAACGCGACGGTGACGAGCCTGCGACGGATGCGCATGGTTACTCCGGTTCCGGGCGGGACTCGCGCCGCGCCCTCATGTCGGGATGCTGCTGACACGGGTAGTTCGGAGCGGGTGCGGAACCGGATGGGT
>DASXVR010000381.1:0-1648 GCA_036504175.1 Actinotalea sp.
CGACGTCGAGGCCGGCAGGACCTACCGGGTGCGGGTCGTCTACGACGTCAACGCCGTCGTCCACCGCCCGCTCGGCCTTGCGGCCATCACCGTCGGGTCGCGTCCGGTCGACGAGTCGGCCGAGGCCCTGATCGCCGAGGCAGTCGAGGTGGCACGTGCCGCCGAGGTGGCTGTCGTGGTGGTCGGCACCAACGCGCAGGTGGAGTCCGAGGGCTTCGACCGGTCGGGTCTGGGTCTGCCGGGCCGCCAGGACGACCTCGTCCGTGCCGTCGCCGCAGCGAACCCGCGCACGGTCGTGCTGGTCAACTCCGGCTCGCCCGTGCTGATGCCCTGGCGGAACGACGCCGCCGCCGTCCTGCTGACCTGGTTCGGTGGTCAGGAGTACGGCCATGCGCTCGCCGACGTCCTCTCCGGCGCCGTCGAGCCGGGCGGCCGGCTCCCCACCACGTGGCCGGCGACCCAGGAGGACGTCCCCGTGCTGGACGTGACGCCGGTGGACGGGGTGGTGCGCTACGACGAGGGCATCCACATCGGCTACCGCGCCTGGTTGCGCGCGGGCCGCGAGCCGGCCTACCCGTTCGGCTTCGGGCTCGGGTACACGACGTGGTCCTACTCCGACGTCGCGGTCCGTGAAGGTGCGGGCCGCGGACCGGTGACCGTCTCGGTCCAGGTGACCAACACCGGGGACAGGGCGGGGCGCGACGTGGTCCAGGTGTACCTGACGCGTCCGGCCTCGGCGGTGGAGCGTCCCGTGCGGTGGCTCGCAGGCTCGGCGGTGGTCCAGGCGGGGGCCGGCGAGACGGTGACGGCGACGGTGACCGTGCGACCCCGGGCCTTCGAGCACTGGGACGAGGCGTCGTCGGCCTGGGCCGCGGAGCCCGGCGCGTTCGGCGTGCTGGTGGCCCGTGACGCAGCGTCCGTGGAGCTGACAGCGGAGGTCGTGCGCGGCTGAGGCGCTGTCGCGCGGCCGGGCGCCGCCGGGGTCCCCTGTGGCTCCGCGTGCCTCAGGCTCAGCTCGTGCTGCCCGCCGGGCTCACGTCGTCGCCGGCGCTGAAGGACCCGGTCACCGGGCCGGTCGCGCGCCAGGCGAGGCAGAGGATCTTCCGGTCGCCCTGACCCCAGCTTCCGCGCGACGGCGTCCACACCACCGGCTGGAACCCGGCCCCGGACTCGGCGCGGTCCATCTCGCAGTAGTCCTCCGCCTTGCGCTCGAGCCGCGCCTGGCCGGGCCAGTCTCCGTCGAGGGCGAGGACTCCGACGACCTCGGCCTCGTGCGGCTGGTCGCACGGCACGACGCCGACCCGGTTCACGTCGCCGTCGCGCGGAAGGGCGCCGATGCAGTGGCCGGTGCTCAGGCGGCGGCTGGACACGGTGACCGGGCTGTCGACGGTGCCCAGGGCGCGCGTCTCGAAGCGCATCCGCACGAGCGCCCCGACGCCCACGGCGGCTGTTGCCACCACCAGGGCACCGATCACGATGAGGCTGATGGCGATCCCGCGCCGTGGCCCTCGCCGACGGACCTGCTCGGCCGGCGTCTGCCAGCCGGGTGCGTAGTACGGCTCCTGCGGGTAGTACCCGTCGGCAGCGCCCGAGGGACCCGGAGGACCCGGCGGAGGTGTCGCACTCATGGCGAAAACCTAGTGGCTGC
>DASXVR010000382.1:0-3327 GCA_036504175.1 Actinotalea sp.
GGAGTCGGCGAACGACGTGAGACAGCCCGGCTTGGACCCGCGCACCTTGACGTGCCCCGCCGGGAGCATGCCGATCCGGTAGTCACCCGAGACGTCGGAGACCGCCGAACCCAGCACCTTGCCGGTGACCGCGTCGAGCACCGTCACCGTGGCCCCACCGATCGGGTCCATCCAGCTGAGCACCTGCCCCTGCACGACGGCCTCAGGCATGAGGTCCAGGTACAGGACGGCCGGGTCCCAGCTCTGGCTCAGGGTGACGCCGGCCTGGAGCGTGAAGACGTCCGCCGTCGCCAGGGTGGTCCTTCCGTTGGAGAACGACGGGAGGTAGCCGGTCTTGGTCGCGCGCACCTTCACCGCACCGGGAGCGAGGTTGTCGATCCGGTACTGGCCGTCGCCGTCGGCCACCGTCCACGACAGGACTCGTCCCGTGGCGGCGGCGAGCACCGTCACCGTCGCGCCACCGATCGGGTCCATCTGGCTGAGGACCTGGCCCGTGATGGACGCGGTGGTCGCGGAGAGCGCGGCCGGTGCCGGGGCTGCTGCAGCCGGAGCGGTCGGGGTAGGCGGGGTCGCGAGCTCGGGGGCCGGGGTGGTCCCGAGCTCGGGGGCCGGGGTGATGTCCGGCGGCGTGGGCGCCGTCGTCGGGGCGACGTCCTGCGTGGCGGCCGGGGCCGACGGGTCAGAGGTCGGGTCCGTCGGGGTCGGCGCGGGCGTCGGCTCGGCGGCGGTCCCGACAGGTTCCGCGACCGCGACATCCGGGAGCCACGCTCCCCCGACCACCGTCATCAGAGCCAGGACGACGACCGCGAGGGCTCTGGCCCCACGGCGCTCCCTGTCGCTACGCATCGGACTACCTCCGTCCGGCAGGCGCCGGACGGGCTGGATGCGGCGCCGCGCACCTGCTCCTCTTCGGACGCTATGCATGTCCGATATGTCCGATCCAGGGACCTTCGGCCTTGGATTCCCTGTCGCCCGCGCGGGCGAGGGCGGTCACGTCCCCCGTGCATCCCATATCGGGATGCGGCGAGGTACCCTCACCGCATGAGCACACAGATCGCCGTACGCCTTCCCGACGAGATGGTGGCGTTCCTCGACCGCGCGGTCGCGGAGGGCACGGCTCCGAGCCGTGCGGCGCTCGTCGCTTCGGCAGTGGAACGCGAGATGCGCCGCCTGCTCGCCGCGCATGACGCTCAGACGCTTCGCCGGCACGGTTCGGACGACGACCTCGACGACCTGGTGCGGTGGACCGCTACCCACGTCGACCTCGCGGACTGATCGGTGCGCGAGATCTGTCTGGTCCGTCTCGACAAGACACGACCTGCTCTCGTCCTGACCCGCGCAGTCGCTCGGGATGCGATGACCAAGGTCACCGTGGCTCCGATCACCAGCACGATCAAGGGACTGTCGAGCGAGATCCGGGTCGGGCGGGCCAACGGGCTCGACCACGAGTGCGCGGTCGCCCTCGACAACGTCATCACCGTGCCCACGAGCCTGCTCGGCCGCACCCTCGGGCATCTGACCGCCGAGCAGGAGGGTCAGCTGGCCCGGGCGGTCGTCCTGGCATACGACCTCGAGCTCCCGCTCCTCGGCTGACGGGCGCCCTGCCTCGGAGCAGCGGACCTGGTGGCCCTCCCCGCCCGCAGACACGTCCGTTTCGCCGGGATCCCCGAAGGAGCCCGCCCTAGACTCGCCACCATGCCGAGCCGGTCACTGTCTGGCCCCGCCGGGCCCGTCGGGCTGGGCAGACCGGTCGACCCCGCGAACGCGCGTCCGCCGGGCTCGGAGGCGCCCGCCGAACCCGCCGAGGTGCGCATCGTCGACACCCCCGCGGTCCGGGTCCACCACCCGGGCGACCTGATGGCGCTGGTCCTCTCCGTGCTCGGCATCGGCGTCGTCCTGCTCCTCGCGCTCTACGCCCAGGGCACCACCACGGGCGTGACCGAGGACGTCCAGGGTGTCGGCCAGGTCGTGCAGCGCCTCCTCGTGGTCCCCCGGGTCATCGTGGGTCTGATCACCTACGTCGTGCCCGTCGTCGCGCTCGGAGAGCTGCTGGTCCGGCGGTTGGTCCGGCAGGCGTTCGAGGCCGCCGCCGCCGCGATCCTCGGTGTCCTCGTCGCCATCGGGGCCGCGTGGCTGCTCACCCGCTTCGGCACCGACGCCCTGATCGGACCGTTCAACGTCAACGGCTCGAGCCAGCCGGTGAACATCCCACCGACCCTCACCGCCACCGCGGCGCTGCTCACCGCCGCGGGCGCACGCAACCGTCGGCGCACGTCGGGCATGTCCTGGAACGCGATCTGGGCTGCGCTGGTCATCGCCCTGATCTCGGGTCTGGTCACGCTCCCCGGCGCGTTGATGGTGGTCCTGCTGGGCCGCATCGTCGGGCTGTCCGTGCGCTTCGCCTCGGGTGTGCAGACCGAGCGCGCGTACGGCGCCTCGCTCGTCGACGGCATCCGGCGTGCAGGCTTCGACCCCGTGCAGCTGGTCCGCGTGCGCGACGTCGCGACCGCCCACCCGCAGGCCGGCGAGCTGGCCACCGACCTGGCTGCCGTGGCGATCACCCGCTACGGCGACAGCCGCGTCTACGCGATGGCCACCGCGGAAGGTGACCGCCTCGACGTCGTCGTGCTCGACGGCGACCGTCAGGTGGTCGGCATGCTCACGCGGTTCTGGCGCTCCCTGCGGCTGCGGGGCATCGACGGACGTGCCGTCGTCTCGCTGCGGCAGGCCGCTGAGCGTGCCGCCCTGCTGTCCTACGCGGCGTGGTCCGCCGGCGTCAGCACGCCGCGGCTGCTCGCCCTGGCCGAGTCCGAGGACTCGATGATCCTCGTGCAGCAGCACGCCCACGGCGCCGTGCCCCTGCGTGAGCTGGCCACCGAGGACATCACCGACTCCCTGCTGGACGACGTGTGGGAGCAGCTGGGCATCGCCCACCAGGCCGGCCTCGCGCACCGCGCCCTGACGGCCGACGTCGTCCTCGTCGAACAGCTTCCCGCCGCTGGTGCCATCCCCGCGGTCACGGCCGCGGGAGGCGTCGACGGCGCGGCCCTCGGCTCCCCGGCCGAGGCCACCGTCCCGACCGGCACCCCCGTCGTCCTGCTCACCGGGTGGGACTCCGGCGACGTCGCGTCGTCCGAGCTGGCCCGCCGCATGGACATCAGCCAGATGCTGGCCCTGCTCGCGCTCCGGGTCGGCGCGGAGCGGGCCGTCGCCTCCGCCGCCCGCTGCCTGGCCGACGACGACCTCGCCGCCGCCGGCCCGTTGCTGCAGAGCATCGCGCTGCCCCGGGCGACCCGCGACGAGGCCCGCAAGCACAAGGGTCTGCTC
>DASXVR010000383.1:0-7319 GCA_036504175.1 Actinotalea sp.
TGGGTGCGGGTGACCCCGAGGCAGGGGCCCGTCTGTGGGCCGACGCGATCGGCTCGGTGCCCGTCGCCTCCCTGACCGTCACCAAGCTCCGCTGGCTGCGCGACGCCGAGCCCGAGAACGCCGCGCGCGTCGCCGCCGTGGCCCTCCCGCACGACTGGCTGAGCTGGCGCCTGGCCGGCTACGGACCCGACTCGTCGGGCGCCGCCCTGGACGCCCTGACCACGGACAGGTCCGACGCCTCGGGCACCGGCTACTGGTCCCCCGGCACCGACGACTACCGCCGCGACCTGCTCGAGCTCGCCCTCGGGCACGACGCGCTCCTCCCCCGGGTGCTCGGCCCCGCGGAGGTCGCCCACACGGTGGAGCGCCCCGGCCTGCCCGCGCTCCTCATCGGCCCCGGCGCCGGGGACAACGCTGCGGCCGCCCTGGGCCTGGGCATGCGCACCGGCGACGTGGCCATCTCTATCGGCACGTCAGGCGTCGTGTCGGCCATCTCCGCCACTGTCGCCGCGGACGCCTCGGGCATGGTCAACGGCTTCGCCGACGCGACAGGGGCCTTCCTGCCGCTGGCGTGCACGCTCAACGCCTCACGCGTCCTGGACGCGGCCGCCCGCCTGCTCGGGGTCGACCACGCCGGCCTGAGCGATCTCGCCCTCTCCGCCCCGGCCGGGGCCGACGGGCTCGTCCTGGTCCCGTACCTCGAGGGCGAGCGCACGCCCAACCGGCCCGACGCGACCGGGGCCCTGCACGGCGTCAGGCTCGGCAACACCACTCCGGCCCACCTCGCGCGTGCGGCGGTCGAGGGCATGCTGTGCGGCCTGGCCGACGGCCTGGACGCCCTGCTCGCCCAGGGCACGGTGGTGGAGCGGGTCCAGCTGATCGGCGGCGGCGCCCAGTCCGAGGCGGTCCGCCGCATCGCGCCCACGGTGCTCGGCCTCGACGTGACGGTCCCCGAGCCCGGCGAGTACGTGGCCGACGGCGCCGCGCGTCAGGCGGCGTGGGTGCTCGCCGCGCACAGCGGGGCCGCCGACGCGCCTCCGGCCTGGGCGGCGAGCGGCACGACCGTCTACTCCGGCGAGCCGGCTCCGCAGGTGCGCGAGCGCTACGCCTCGGTCCGGGAGCTCACTGCCACGCGCCCGGGCGCCTGAGGCCGCCCGGGCCCTCCCGCCCCGGACAGACCTGCGGCCCGCCTGCCGATGGCAGACGGGCCGCAGTCGTGCGGTTCAGCGTGCGTCGTACGCGTCAGCGTGCGTCGTACGCGGCCTTGACCTCGGCGGGGATGCGACCCCGCTCGTTGACCGTGTAGCCGTTGGCACGGGCCCACTCGCGGATGGCCGAGCTGGCCCCACCGGCGGCGCGGCTGGTGGTCGTTCCGCGGCGAGCCGTGCGGGCCCGACCACCGACGCGACGGCCGTGACCGACCCACGAGGAGAACGCGTCGCGCAAGGCAGCGGCATTCGCAGCGCTCAGGTCGATCTCGTAGGACACACCGTCCAGTGCGAAGGAGACAGTCTCCTCCGCCGTTCCGCCATCGAGATCGTCCACCAGGACGACCTGCACCTTCTGTGCCATGGAATTCCTCTTCCGCGATTCAAGCTCCCGAGCTGACGTGGAAACAGTACCCCGCCATTCTGTGAACCGCGATGCGACATTGACGCGCGAGTTTCAGGAAGAAGCGTCTTCCGTCGCGTGACGCGCGGATTCGAGTGCGTCAAGACGCGCGAGAGCCTGCCTCTCACGCCTGTCCGCGCGCACGATCGCGCGCATCGCGTACCAGAAGACAAGGCCGACACCGATGGACGGGACGACGCCCGCCAGGAACTGCTCCGCGGTGCTCATGCGTCGATGGTACGTCGGACCGGCAGCACGCCCCGCCCGGGCCTTGCCTGCGTGTGCGCCTCGTCGGGCACGGCTCAGGCGAGCGGCTTCACCAGCGGGAAGAGGATCGTCTCGCGGATCCCGTAGCCGGTCAGGCTCATGAGCAGCCGGTCGATGCCCATTCCCATTCCGCCCGCCGGCGGCATCGCGTGCTCCATCGCGGCGAGGAAGTCCTCGTCCACCCGCATCGCCTCGTCGTCGCCCGCAGCAGCGAGCCGTGCCTGCGCCTCGAAGCGCTGACGCTGCACCACCGGGTCGACGAGCTCGGAATAGGCGGTGGCCAGCTCCAGGCCGCGCACGTAGAGGTCCCACTTCTCCACGGCACCGGGGATCGAGCGGTGGTCACGTGTCAACGGGCTCGTGTCGACGGGGAAGTCGCGGACGAATGTCGGAGCCACCAGATGATCACCGACATGGTGCTCCCACAGCTCTTCGACGAGCTTTCCGTGGTTCTGCCGTGCAGGGTCGATCTGAAGGTCGAATCGTTCGACGAGCCGCATCAACGTGTCGACGCCCGTCTGCGGCGTGATCTCGTCGCCGATCGCCTCCGACAGGGAGGTGTAGAGGCTGATCGCGGTCCAGGCGCCGCCGAGGTCGTACTCCGAGCCGTCCGCCAGGGTGACGATGGTGCTGCCGAGCGCATCCTGCGCGGCGGTCTGGATCAGGTCCTGGGTGAGCGCCGCCATCGTGTCGTAGTCGCCGTACGCCTCGTAGGCCTCCAACGTCGCGAACTCCGGCGAGTGCGTCGAGTCGGCTCCCTCGTTGCGGAAGCTCCGGTTGATCTCGTAGACCCGCTCCACGCCGCCGACGACGGCCCGCTTGAGGAACAGCTCGGGCGCGATCCGCAGGTACAGGTCGAGGTCGAAGGCGTTCATGTGCGTGGTGAACGGCCTGGCGGACGCACCCCCCGGCTGCGTCTGCAGCATGGGCGTGTCGACCTCGAGGTACCCGCGCCGGTGGAAGTTCTCGCGCAGCGAGCGCAGGACGGCGGCGCGCAGCCGGACCAGGTCCCGGGCGGCCGGCCTGACGATGAGGTCGAGGGAGCGCTGGCGCACCCGCGCCTCCTCCGACAGCTCCTTGTGCAGCACCGGGAGCGGGCGCAGCGCCTTCGAGGCGATCTGCCAGTCGTCGGCGAAGATGCTGAGCTCGCCACGGCGCGAGCTGATCACCCTCCCCTGGACGAAGAGGTGGTCACCGAGGTCGACGTCCGCCTTGAAGCGGGCGAGCGACTCCTCACCCACCACGGCGAGGCTGAGCATCGCCTGGAGGCGGTTGCCCTCACCGTCCTGCACGGTGGCGAAGCAGAGCTTGCCCGTGTTGCGCAGGAAGACGACGCGGCCGGCGACGCCCACCACGACGTCCGTCTCCTCGCCGGCGGTCAGGCCGCCGTGCTCCGCCCGCACCTGGGCGATGGTGTGCGTCAGGGGCACCGAGACGGGGTAGGGCTCGCGGCCCTCGGCGAGGATGCGGTCCCGCTTGTCCCGCCGGATGCGCATCTGCTCGGGCAGGTCGTCCTCGAGCGGCGCAGCGGGCGCTCCGGTGTTCTCGGCCGTGGTCACCGCGCGATCCTACCGAGGGCAGGGTGGGCCTCCGGCCGGGTCGGGCGCCGGCCAGGTGCGACGCCGGACGGCTCGGGCGCCGGGTCAGGTGCGGGCGACCAGGTCCAGGGCGAGGTCGAGGATCGGCGAGGAGTGCGTGAGGGCGCCGACCGAGAGGTAGTCGACGCCCGTGGCCGCCACCTCGACGGCCCGGTCCAGGGTGAGGTTGCCGGTGGCCTCGAGCTCGACCCGGCCGAGCGTCGCCTCCCGGGCGCGGACGGCCGCCACCACCTCGCGCAGCGTGGGCACGTCCATGTTGTCCAGCAGCAGGAAGCGGGCCCCCGCGTCGAGCGCCTCCATCGCCTGCGCCGGCGTGTCGGCCTCGACCTGGATCGGGACCTCGGGGAAGGCCGCACGAACGGCCGCGACCGCCGCCGCGACCGACCCGGCGGCGACCACGTGGTTGTCCTTGACCATGGCGACGTCGTACAGCCCCATCCGCTTGTTGGTGCCGCCGCCGCAGCGCACTGCGTACTTCTCCAGCGCCCTGAGCCCCGGCGTCGTCTTGCGCGTGTCCAGCACCGTCGCACCCGTGCCGGCGAGCGCGTCCGCGAAGCGGCGGGTGTGCGTCGCGACCCCGGAGGCGCGGCTGGCGATGTTCAGCAGGGTGCGCTCGGCGACGAGCAGCACCTGGACCGGGCCATCCAGGACGGCGATCAACGTGCCTGCCGCCACGGCGCTGCCGTCCGCGACCCGCAGGTCCACGGTGGCGCGCGGCAGACCGAGCCGCACGGCGACCTGGGTGAGCACCTCGGCCGCACACCCGAGGCCGGCCACCACGCCCGGCTCGCGGGCCATCAGGTGGGCCGTGCCGCGCTCCTGGGGGGAGACGGTGGCCTGGGTCGTGACGTCGCGGCCCGGCGCCGGCCCGAGGTCCTCGTCCAGCGCGGTCGCGACGAGGGAGGACAGCCAGACGCGGTCCAGACCCCTGGCGGGCGTCGGCCCGCCCACGGTCAGGGCGCTCGTCGGGGGAAGGTGATCGGCCACGCGACGAGAGTAGCGAGGCGTCGAAGCCGACGATCAGAGCCGTCATACCCCCTGGGGTATGGGCTACACTCGTCCGCAGAACCTGCGCACAACCCGGTCAGGACCATCACCAGGAGTCATCATGCAGCTCGATCCCGAGGAGATGACAGCCGTCATCAACCGGCTCCGCCGCGCCCAGGGCCAGATCGGCGGCGTGCTCAAGATGCTCGAGCAGGGTGCCGACTGCGCCGAGGTCGTCACGCAGCTCTCAGCAGCGTCCAAGGCGCTCGACCGGGCCGGCTTCGTCATCATCGCCACCGGCCTGGAGCGCTGCATCACGCACGGCGAGGACACCGCGGGCATCGACCGCGCGACCCTCCAGAAGCTGTTCCTCTCCCTCGCGTGAGCGCACCGCTGCGGATCGTCGTCGTGGGCGGTGTGGCCGGTGGCATGAGTGCCGCTGCGCGTGCCCGCCGGCTGGCCGAGGACGCGGAGATCGTCGTCCTCGAACGCGGTGAGGAGGTGTCGTACGCGAGCTGCGGTCTGCCGTACCACCTCAGCGGGGAGATCGCGAAGCGGTCCTCGCTCCTCGTGCAGACGCCACAGTCCCTGCGGGCGGCCCTCGCGCTGGACGTCCGCACGGGTCACGAGGTCGTCCGGATCGACCCGGACCGGCGCACCGTCGACGTCCGGTCGGCGCAGGGTGAGAGCACCCTCGCCTACGACGCGCTGATCCTGGCGCCCGGCGCCACGGCTGTGCGTCCGCCGCTGCCGGGCCTCGACCACCCCGTGGTGCACACGCTGCGGACCATCCCCGACGTCGACGCGTTGCGCCACGCGGTGGCGGACGGCGCGCGGCGTGCCGTCGTGCTCGGGGCGGGTTTCATCGGCCTGGAGGCCGCCGAGGCCCTGCGCACCCGCGGGCTGGAAGTCGACATCGTCGAGCTCGCGGCACACGTGCTGCCACCCCTGGACGCCGAGCTCGCCCAGCTGGTCGACGACGAGCTCACCACCCACGGGGTCCGCACCCACGTGGGCATCGGCGCCGCAGCGGTGGAGGCCACCCCCGAGGGTCCCGGCGCCGTCGCAGTCGTGCTCACCGACGGGACCCGGCTGCCGGCCGACACCGTGGTGCTCTCCGTGGGTGTGCGCCCCGACAGCACCCTCGCGGCCGCGGCGGGCCTCGACCTCGCCCCGGGCGGCGCCATCCTCGTCGACGAACGGCAGCGCACCTCCGACGCCCGGATCTGGGCCGTGGGCGACGCGACGGCCGTCAGGAGCGCGGTGACCGGGGCCCTGGGCGCCGTCCCGCTCGCCGGACCGGCCAACCGTGCCGGACGCCGGGCCGCCGACGCGGTGATCGAGGCCCTGCGACCCACCGACGACGACGCGCACCGCGGTGCCGCTCGCGCGGCCCGCACCGCCCGGCCGGTGCTGGGCACGGCCGTCGTGCGGGTGTTCGGCCTGACCGTCGCGGTGACCGGGGCCGGTCAGCAGGCGCTGCGCCAGGCGGGCGTCGAGCACCACGTCGTCCACCTCCACCCGGGCCACCACGCCGGCTACTTCCCCGGTGCCGAGCAGGTGCACCTGACGATGAGCTTCGCCCCGGACGGGCGCGTGCTCGGCGCTCAGGCGGTGGGCCGTCAGGGCGCGGACAAGCGCATCGACGTCCTGGCCACCGCCCTGGCCGCGGGGATGACCGTCGACGACGTCGCCGAGCTCGAGCTCGCCTACGCACCGCCGTACGGGTCCGCCAAGGACCCGGTGAACATGGCCGGCTTCATGGCGCAGAACGTCCTCGACGGGGTGCTCCGCCTCTGGTACCCCGAGGACCTCGACAAGGTGCTGGACACCGCCCTGGTGCTCGACGTCCGCTCCGCCGGCGAGTTCGCCGCCGGTCACCTGCCGGGGGCCGTGAACGTGCCGCACACCGAGCTCCGCGAGCGGCTGCCCGAGGTGCTCGACGCCGCCGACGGCCGTCAGGTCCGGGTGCACTGCCTGAGCGGCTTCCGCTCCTACCTCGCCCACCGCGTGCTCGACCAGGCGGGTGTGGACTCGGCCTCCCTGTCCGGTGGGATGCTCACGCTGCGCGCGGCCCGCCCGGACCTCATGCTGGTGACCGGACCCCGCTGAGCCGTCCCGGCGGCGGCCTCGACCCCCGCCACACCGGCACCACAGACGCGAGAGAGAGACCCATGCGACAGATCGACGTCCAGACCCTGCACGAGCTGCTCGACGGCCCTGCCCCCGCCGACCAGCCGCGCCCAGCCCTGGTGGACGTGCGCGAGGTGCACGAGTTCGCCGCTGGGCACGTGCCAGGAGCCCTGAACGTCCCGCTCACGCAGTTCGTCGACCGCGTGGCCGAGGTCACGACGTTGCCCGGCGAGGTCTACCTGATCTGCGAGTCGGGCGGTCGCTCGGCGCAGGTGACCGCCTGGCTGGGCCAGCAGGGCCACGACGTGGCGAACGTCGCCGGCGGTACGGGTGCCTGGCGGGCGGCGGGCTTCCCCGTCGCCTGAGTCACCTGGCCTCGAGCGCGCCCGTCGCGCGGTCCGGAGCACCGGCACCCTGACCGACAGGTGAGCGCCGGAACGACAGCTCGCCGTCGGGGTCGAGCGAGCCGACCAGCCGCGTCCGCCACTCCTCCAGCGGCAGCGGGTGGTCCTCGCGGAAGTGGCCTCCCCGGCTCTCGGTGCGCAGCGCAGCCGCCGCGGTGAGGGCCGTGGCGACCTGGTGCAGGTTCGTGGTCTCCCACTCCGCCGTCTGGGGCGCCGCCACGACGCCGGGGACGTCCTGCGCATGGGTGGGGACGGCCGTTAGGGCACGCTCGGCAGCCGCCAGCCCGTCACCGGTGCGGATCACGCCGGGCCCGTGCTG
>DASXVR010000384.1:0-2319 GCA_036504175.1 Actinotalea sp.
CACGTCGTGACCGAGATCACCCGGGTGCAGCTGGTCGAGACCCTGCTCGACGCCGGTCGGGTCGAGGACCTGGGACCGGTGCTGACGGCCGCCCACGCCTCGCTGCGCGACGACTACGAGGTCAGCTGCCACGAGCTCGACGTCGCCGTGGACGCCGCGATCGCCGCGGGTGCGTTGGGCGGCCGCATGGTGGGCGGCGGCTTCGGCGGGTCGGCGATCGCCCTGGTCCGCACGCAGGACGTCGACGCGGTGGCGTCGGCGGTGGCCTCGGCGTTCGCGCAGGAGAGCCTGACCGCCCCCGCCTTCCTCGTCGCGGTCCCGGATGCCCCCGCCGGGCGGTCCTGAGCACCACCGCTCGCCGTCCGGCTCGGGTCGGCGCCGAGCCGGGCGATCCTGAGCGCGCCTAGGTATCGGTGGGTCGCTGGCGCCTGGCCGCGTCCTCGTGCACCGCGTAGAACACCGAGTACGGCGTCCCGGCCGGGTCCGGCGCGCGGTCGGCGAAGTCCTGGAGCACCTCGACGATGCGCCGCTCCAGCTCGGCGTGCGCAGCCGGACCGAGCCGCAGCCCCAGGCGCACGGTGCGCACGGACTGCGGGTCCGCCTCGGCGACCTCCTCGAGGAACGTGTCGATGAGCACCCGGTCCTGGCCGGGCGCCCGCGGCGCACGCCACGACTTTCCGGTCGCGCGGTAGGGGATCTCGCGGGCCCCGCGACTCCCCCGGCGCTCCGGCTGCGCGGCCAGGAAGCCGCGCTGGGTGAGCGTGCGGACATGGTGGAACGTCGTCGCCGGGTCCTTGCCGAGCCTGTCGGCGATCTCCTTGTTCGTCAGTGCCTCATCCAGGCACAGCCGCAGGATGCGCATCCGGACGACGCTCGCCAGCGCCCGCGCGTCGGCGTCGACCCCTGCGTCGAAGGCCGCGCCACGACCCGCTCGATCCGGCATGAACTCCCGCTCCATCAGTGATTGACACTTCCCAATCGATCTTGCCATCCTGGTGGGTGCCCACACCGCAACCATCCGTCCAGCAGGCGCCCGCCGCGAGGTCCCTCGCACACCATCGCAACTTCCGTCAGCTCTGGATCGGCGACGCGCTCGGTCAGTTCGGGGCCCAGCTGACAGGCCTCGCGCTGCCCGTGTACGCGGTCACGCGCCTCCAGGCGACAGAGTGGCAGATGGGTGCCCTCAGTGCGGCTGAGACGGCGGCGTTCCTGGTCATCGGCCTGCCGGCGGGCGCCTGGGTGGACCGGATGCGCAAACGGCGCACCCTGATCGTCTCCGACCTCGTCCGCGCCACGGTCCTCGCCGTGGTCGTCACGGCTGCCCTCACCGGGCACGGGTCGATGCCCCTGCTCTACGTCGCCGGCCTGATCATCAGCTGCGCCAGCGTGTTCTTCGACATCGCCCATCAGAGCTACGTCCCGGGCCTGGTCGGTCTCGAGCACATCGTGGAGGGCAACTCCAAGCTGCAGGCGACGCAGTCGGTCGCCGGCGTGGCCGCACCGGCGATCGGGGGTGCGCTCCTGCGGGTCCTGAGCGCCCCGGCCGTCATCGGGGTGACCGCGCTGACCTACCTCACGTCGGCAGCCTTCGTCGGGCGCATCCGGCACGTCGAGCAGCTGCCGGCGCGGGAGCACCGTCGGCCCCTGCGCACGGAGATCGCCGAGGGGATGCGCTTCGTGGTGCACCAGCCGTTGCTGCGGCGCATCGTCGCCTGCACGTCGCTGAGCAACCTGGCCGGGGCCGTCGGGAACGCGCTGCTGGTCCTGTTCGCCCTGCGGGTGCTGGGGCTGGACTCGGCCTCGCTCGGTGTCGTGTTCTCCGCCGGGGCCGTGGGCGGGCTGGCCGGCGCCCTGCTCGCCGACCGCCTCGCACGCGTGGTCGGCGAGGGCCGGGTCATCCCGCTGTCGGCGCTGCTCGCCGGTCCGGGCTTCGCACTGACGCCCCTGGCCGCAGTCCTGCCGGAGTGGGTGCCCACGCAGGCGCCCCTCATCGCCGGGGGTCTGCTCCTGAGCTTCTCCGTCGTGGTCTACAACGTCGCGCAGGTCAGCTTCCGGCAGCGGCTGTGCCCGCCGGCCCTGCTCGGCCGGATGAACGCGTCGGTCCGGTTCGTGGTGTGGGGCACGGTCCCCATCGGCGGCCTGCTCGGCGGCTGGCTGGGCACGCACCTGGGTGTCCTGCCGACGATGTGGGTCGCCGCGGCGGGCATGGTGCTCGCGGCCCTGCCCGTCGTGCTGTCGCCTCTGCTCGGGATGCGCGACCTGCCGCGGCCACCCGCCGACGAGACGGCCTCCCCGCAGGTCTGACCGGTCGTCAGAGGT
>DASXVR010000385.1:0-23947 GCA_036504175.1 Actinotalea sp.
GCAGCCAAGAGCCGGCGCGCCGCGTCGCTGCGCACGGCGGCGACCGGCCGGCGACGCCGCGGGGTCCTGGCCACCACGGCGGTGCTCGTGGTCGCAGCGGGCGCTCTCCTCGTCGGTCAGCTGAGCAACGACGGGACGTCAACGCCCGCGCCGCCGCCGCAGTACCCGGCGGTGACCGGCCCGATCGGCGACGCCCTGCACGACCTGCAGACGAGCGTCGAACCGTGACGGCGACACGCGCCGGGCGCCGGCGCACCGCTGGGCTCGCGGTGGTCCTGGCCGCCGGGCTCGCCCTCAGCGGGTGCGGTCATGCGCGACCCGAGCTGGAGCCCGGCCGGGCCGCCGCGTTCCAGCGCGAGGTGTTCGCCATCACCCAGGCGGTCGCCGCCGGGCAGTTCGACACCGCACAGGCGGGGGTGCAGCGCCTGCGCACCGCGCTCGACCTCGCGGCCGACGACGGACAGGTGTCCGCGCCACGGTTCCGGGTGATCGACACGGCCCTCGACCAGGTGACGACCGAGCTCGCCACGGCGGTCCAGCAGCGTGACGCGGAGCTCGCCGCCGCCGAGCAGGCGGCTGCCGACCAGGCAGCGGCGCAGCAGGCTGCCGACCAGGCGGCAGCCGCTCAGACCGGCACCCAGACGGCGCCGTCCGCCGGTGGCACCGGCGGCGGGTCGGGCTCGGGCGGGAAGGGGAACGGCAAGGGGAAGGGCAAGGGCTGAGGCGCTCCTACCAGCCCCGTGCCCACCAGGCAGGCAGCGCTTGCCGCTCGGCGCCGAGGGTGGTGTCGGCACCGTGGCCCGGGTAGACCCAGGTGTCGTCCTCGAACGGCCCGAACACCCGCTCCTCGAGGTCGGTCATGAGGGACCGGAACGCCTCCGGTGACTCGGTCCGGCCCGGACCGCCCGGGAAGAGGCTGTCCCCGGTGAACAGGTGCACCCGTCCCGGCACGGTCCCCGCCACGTCGGGGGTCGCCGGCGCGACGGGTTCGCGGTAGGCCAGGGCGATCGAGCCCGGGGTGTGGCCGCGGAGCTGGACCACCTCGAGCGCCGCGTGGCCCACGGTCAGCACGTCGCCGTGATGTACGGGCCGCGTCACCGTCACCGGCAGGGAAGGGGCGTCGGGCGCGCCCGCCACGACCTCGGCGCCCGTGACGGTCACCACCGACGCCAGCGCACCGTGGTGGTCCGCATGCCGGTGCGTCGTGACGACGGTGCGCAGGGTCGAGGCGCCGGAGCCTTCGGCCAGGAGGGCCAGCACGCGCTCGGGTTCGGCTGCGGAGTCGATCAGGAGCTGGTGGCGGCTGCGCCGGCAGGTGAGGAGGTACACGTTGTTGTCCATCGGGCCGACCGACGTCTTGCGGATGGTGAGCTCGGCCAGCTCACGTACGGCGCTCGGTCCGCCTGGGTGCACGTCGCCGGTGTACGGGTCGCGGGCGCTCATGGCCGGACCGTCAGGCGGTCGGCTCTGCGCGCGTGCTCGGTGGCGACCTCGTGGCTGTGCACGGCCCGCACGAGCGCGAGGTGCGAGAGGGCCTGAGGGAAGTTGCCGGCCATCCGTTGCCCCTCGACGTCGTACTCCTCCGACAGCAGGCCGACGTCGTTGCGCAGCCCGGTGAGGCGGTCGAGGATCCGCGCGGAGCCCTCGACGTCACCGCTGCGGGCGAGCGCGTCGGCGAGCCAGAAGCTGCAGGCCAGGAACGGGTGCTCGGTGCCCTCGAGGCCGTCGTCGGTCCGCGCGACGCGGTACCGGTGGACCAGACCCTCGGCCACCTCCAGCTCGGACCGGATCGCACGGAGCGTCCCGACGAACCGCTCGTCCTGCGGCGGCAGGAAGCCCACCTGCACGATCTGCAGCAGCGACGCGTCCGTCGTCGTGCTGTCGTAGTGCTGGACGAACGTGCCCAGCTCCGGGTTGTACCCGTGCGTCAGCACATCCGTGCGGATCTCGTCGCGCACGGTGCGCCAGTGCTCGACGGGTCCCTCGAGTCCGAACTCCTCGACCGCGCGGACCGCCCTGTCCATGGCCGCCCACGCCATGACCTTGGAGTGGGTGAACTGCTTCGGGTCGCCGCGCACCTCCCAGATGCCCCGGTCGGCGTGCCGCCACGTGCGCGCAAGCTCGTTGACGAGCAGACGCTGGAGCGACCAGCTGTCAGGTGTCTCCTGCAGACCCGCCCGCCGGGCCATGTGCAGCGCGCACATCACCTCGCCGAGCACGTCGAGCTGGACCTGCCCGACGGCGGCGTTGCCTATCCGCACGGGGCGCGACCCCAGGTAGCCGGGCAGGTGCTCGAGCACCTTCTCGTCGGTCTCACGCCCACCGTCGACGCGGTACATGATCTGCAGGTCAGCGGGATCCCCTGCGACCGCCCGCAGGAGCCAGTCACGCCAGTCCGTCGCCTCGACGCGGTAGCCGTGCTCGAGGAGCGCCTCCAGCGTCAGCGCGGCGTCGCGCAGCCAGCAGAAGCGGTAGTCCCAGTTGCGCTCGCCCCCGAACGTCTCCGGGAGCGAGGTCGTCGCGGCGGCGACGATCCCGCCCGTCCGCGCGTCGGTGAGCATCCGCAGCACGAGGAGCGAGCGGACCACTGCCTCGCGGTACGGCCCGTTGTACGCGCAGCTGTGGGACCACTGCGCCCAGCGGATCCGGGTCGCCTCGAGGCGCTCGCCGATGGGCAGGCGCTCCGGCACGGGGTCCCACGAGTGGGTCCAGGTGAGGCCCAGCTCCACGCTCTCGCCGACCCCCAGGTCGAAGCGGTCGACGTGACGGTGCCCGTGCGCATGAGGGAGCCGGGTGCCGCGCAGGTGCAGGGCGTCGGGGCCGGCGATCGCACGGATGACCTCCTGGCCGTCGCGGTCGCGCACGCGGCGAACCCACGGGCGGATCGAGCCGTAGGAGAAGCGCACCACCCACTCGTGCTCGACCCTCACGGTGCCCTCGAGCACCTCGACGCGGCGCACCAGGTCCGCCCGACCGTCGGCGAGAGGCATGGCGTCGATCACGAGCGCGGTGCCGGTGGGCGTCACGTACCGGGTCTCGAGCACGAACGAGTCGTCGAGGTACTGCCGCGTGACCTCGGTGGCATCGGCCACCGTCAGCAGCCACCGCCCGTTCTCGGGGGTGCCGAGGAGCGCGGCGAAGGACGCAGGCGAGTCGAAGCTCGGCAGGCAGAGCCAGTCGATCGAGCCGTTCCGGGACACCAGCGCCGCGGTCCGCCCGTCGCCGAGGACGGCGTAGTCCTCGATGGGGGTCGAGCGGTGGTCGGGCACCTCGGCGTCGGGTGCTGGGGGAGCGGGGCTCGGCGGGGGGCTCGTCACCAGGCCATCCTCGCGCGGGTGGGCGCCGACGGCGCGAGATCCGGCGACACCGACCTCAGGCGCCATTCGAACACTTGTACGCAAGGAGGAGGACGAACTACCATGTCTGGGTGAATGACCGCCTCAGAGTGCAGGGTGCCCGCGAGCACAACCTGCGCAACGTCGACCTGGATCTTCCCCGCGACAGCCTCATCGTCTTCACCGGTCTCTCCGGCTCCGGCAAGTCGTCCCTTGCGTTCGACACCATCTTCGCGGAGGGGCAGCGGCGCTACGTCGAGTCGCTCTCCGCCTACGCGCGGCAGTTCCTCGGTCAGATGGACAAGCCGGACGTCGACTTCATCGAAGGGCTCTCGCCGGCTGTCTCGATCGACCAGAAGTCGACCAACCGCAACCCCCGCTCGACCGTCGGGACGATCACCGAGGTCTACGACTACCTGCGCCTGCTCTTCGCGCGTGCGGGCACGCAGTTCTGCCCCGTCTGCGGCGAGCAGGTCAGCCGGCAGACCCCCCAGCAGATCGTCGACCGGTTGCTCGAGCTGCCGGAGGGCACCCGGTACCAGGTGCTGGCTCCCGTCGTGCGCGGCCGCAAGGGCGAGTACGCCGACCTCTTCAAGGAGCTGCAGGCCAAGGGCTTTGCCCGCGCGCGGGTCGACGGCGAGGTCATGGCACTCACCGAGGCGCCGGTCCTGGGCAAGAAGCTCAAGCACACGGTCGAGGTGGTCGTCGACCGCCTAGTGGCCCGCGAGGGTGTGCAGCGCAGGTTGACCGACTCCGTCGAGACGGCCCTTCTCCTGGCCGGCGGGCTGCTGGTGGTCGAGCTCGTGGACGCCGAGGCGGACGACCCGGCGCGCGAGCGTCGCTTCTCCGAGCACCGCGCGTGCCCCAACGACCACCAGCTCCTCCTGGAGGAGATCGAGCCCCGCACGTTCTCGTTCAACGCCCCCTACGGCGCCTGCCCGGAGTGCACCGGCATCGGCACGAGGCTCGAGGTGGACCCGGACCTGGTCATCCCCGACGAGGACGCCACCCTGGCCGACGGTGCCGTGGCGCCGTGGTCGCAGACGTCCTCGGAGTACTACGACCGGGTGCTGCGCGCGCTGGCCGGCGAGCTGGGCTTCTCGATGGACGTGCCGTGGCGGGCCCTGCCCGAACGGGCACGCGAGGCGATCCTCTACGGGCAGGACCACCAGGTGCACGTGCGCTACAAGAACCGGTGGGGCCGCGAGCGGCAGTACAGCACCGGCTTCGAGGGCGTGGTCACGTTCATCCAGCGCCGCCACGCCGAGACGGAGTCGGACTGGTCCAAGGACAAGTACGAAGCTTTCATGCGCGAGATCCCGTGCCCGGTGTGCCGGGGCACACGCCTCAAGCCCGAGGTGCTCGCGGTCCGCGTCGGCGGACGGTCGATCGCCGAGGTCTGCCACCTCCCGCTGCGCGAGGCCCGCGACTTCCTCGGCGCGCTCGACCTCGGCGAGCGTGAGCGCGCCATCGCCGCCCAGGTGCTCAAGGAGATCCAGGCGCGGCTCGGCTTCCTGCTGGACGTGGGCCTCGACTACCTCGCCCTCGACCGTCCGGCAGGCACGCTCTCCGGTGGAGAGGCGCAACGCATCCGCCTGGCTACCCAGATCGGCTCGGGTCTGGTCGGCGTGCTCTACGTGCTCGACGAGCCCAGCATCGGCCTGCACCAGCGCGACAACCGCCGCCTGATCGAGACGCTGACCCGGCTGCGGGACCTCGGCAACACGCTGATCGTCGTCGAGCACGACGAGGACACGATCCGCACGGCGGACTGGATCGTCGACATCGGCCCGGGGGCGGGGGAGCACGGGGGCCGGGTGGTCCACTCGGGCGACCTGCGCGGCCTGCTCGAGTCGGCGGAGTCGGTCACCGGTGCCTACCTCTCCGGGCGCCGCAGCATCCCCATGCCGCAGGTGCGCCGGCCGGTGGACCGCAAGCGCATGCTGACGGTGATCGGTGCGCGCGAGCACAACCTCGTCGGGATCGACGTCGAGTTCCCGCTCGGCTGCCTGGTCGCGGTGACGGGTGTGTCGGGGTCGGGCAAGTCGACCCTGGTGAACTCGATCCTCTACACGGTCCTGGCGAACGAGCTCAACGGCGCCCGTCAGGTGCCTGGCCGGCACACCCGGGTGACGGGCCTCGAGCACCTGGACAAGGTCGTGCACGTCGACCAGGGCCCGATCGGACGGACCCCGCGGTCCAACCCGGCGACCTACACCGGTGTCTGGGACCACGTCCGCAGGCTGTTCGCCGAGACGACGGAGGCCAAGGTCCGCGGCTACGCACCCGGGCGCTTCTCGTTCAACGTCAAGGGCGGTCGCTGCGAGGCGTGCTCGGGTGACGGCACGATCAAGATCGAGATGAACTTCCTGCCGGACGTCTACGTCCCGTGCGAGGTGTGCCACGGCGCGCGGTACAACCGCGAGACGCTCGAGGTCCACTTCAAGGGCAAGACGGTGGCTGACGTGCTCGACATGCCGATCGAGGAGGCGTCCGAGTTCTTCGCGGCCGTCCCCGGCATCTCGCGGCACCTCAAGACCCTGGTCGACGTGGGGCTCGGCTACGTGCGGCTCGGGCAGCCCGCGCCGACCCTGTCCGGTGGCGAGGCGCAGCGCGTCAAGCTCGCGAGCGAGCTGCAGAAGCGGTCGACGGGGCGCACGGTGTACGTGCTGGACGAGCCGACCACGGGTCTGCACTTCGAGGACATCCGCAAGCTGCTCGGGGTGCTGCAGTCCCTGGTCGACAAGGGCAACTCCGTGCTGGTCATCGAGCACAACCTGGACGTCATCAAGAACGCCGACTGGGTGGTCGACATGGGCCCCGAGGGTGGATCCGGCGGAGGACGCGTCATCGCCGAGGGCACCCCCGAGCACCTGGCCACGGTCGTCGGGTCCCACACCGGTCAGTTCCTGGCGCCCGTGCTCGACACCGAGGACGACCTGGTCGTGGCGGCGTCGGCCTGAGCCGGCCCGCCAGACCGCCGTCTCACGCGTCGCCCGGGACGACCGTCCCCGTCTCGCCCACGACCACCGTCCCCGACTCGTAGGCGAGCACGACCAGCTGCGCGCGTGCCGTGCAGCCGAGCTTGCGCAGCAGCGTGTGCACGTAGGACTTCACCGTGGCATGGGACAGGGCGAGCTCCTGGGCGATCTCGGCGTTCGAGCCCCCACGGGCGACGGCGCGCAGGACCTCGGCCTCGCGTGAGGTGAGCGCCTCGACCGCCGCCCGCGCGCTCCCCGCACCGGCCGCTCCCTCGGCACGGTCGGTCCGGTGGGCGCGACCCCAGGAGCGCCACTGCCCGAGGACGAGCGCTGTGACGGCGGGGTCGAGCATGTTGCCGCCCGCGTTCACCCGGTGCACGGCTGTGATCAAGGTCGTCGGGTCGGTGTCCTTGAGCAGGAACGCGTCAGCCCCCGCGTGCAGCGCACCGGTCACGTACTCCTCGTCGTCGAAGGTCGTCAGTGCCACCACCCGGACGGCGTCCAGTGCGGGGTCGGCGCGGATCAGCCGGGTCGCCTCGACGCCGTCGAGGACGGGCATGCGGATGTCCATCAGGACCACGTCCGGCAGTGCGCGGCGCGCAAGCTCCACCGCGGCGGCTCCGTCGCCGGCCTCGCCCACCGTCACGATGTCGGGCTCGTGGTCGAGGATCATCCGCAGACCCATCCGGATCATCGGCTGGTCGTCCGCGATCACCACGCGCACGACGGCGCGCCCCGGCTCGCCGTCCCGCTCCTGCGGTGCGCTCAGGTCAGTCCACGGCACACGGCACCTCCATCCGCACGACCCAGCCGCCGTCCGGGCTGGGCCCCACCGTCAGGGCCCCGGCTGAGGCCGCGGCACGCTCGTGCATGTGCACGACGCCGTGACCCTGCCGGTGCGCGTCGTCCACGGGCCGCGCCGGCCCCGGGTCACGCACCTCCAGGACGAGCCCGCCGTCCTGCGTCGCGAGCACGACGTCCGCCGACGTGGCGTGCGAGTGCACCAGGACGTTCGTGAGCGCCTCCTGCGCGACGCGCACCACAGCGAGCCCCACGGCAGGGGAGCACTGCGGCACGACGCCAGGGAGGGCGGTGCGCACGTCGAGACCGGCACCGCGGACCCGGTCGACGACGGCCCAGAGGTCGGCGAGGCCGGGGAGTGGCGTCAACGGGGCGGTCGGCACCCGGGCCAGGCCTGCACCGGGGGAGGACGCGCTGACGGGGGCGCCAGGCCAGCCGTCTGCCGCGCCTGGCTGCGCGGCCTGCGGGGTCGCCGCCAGCTCCTCGTCGCGCAGCACCCGAACCACCGACCGCATCGCGTCGAGGGCCTCACGACCGGCCGGCGCGATCCATCGCACAGCGTCCCGGTACGCCTCGGGCTCCGTCCCGCCGACCCGATCGGCGGCCTGCGCCCGGACGACGATCGCGCTCACGTGGTGCGCGACGACGTCGTGGAGCTCACGCGCGATGCGCGTGCGTTCGGAGCGGACGGCCTCGCGGGCGCGCAGCTCCTGGAGCGCCTCGAGCTCGGCGTTGCGTTGGGCCAGGGACGCGCTGGTCGCGGCGAGCCGGTGGAAAAGGGCGCCCAGCGCCGTCGCCGCCAGGGCCAGGGCTGCGAGCAGCAGCGCGTGCGACGGGTTGACGCCCCAGCCGCCGCCCGCCCCGTGCAGGTACGACCGCGCCCAGGACGTCCCACCCGCGAGCAGCAGGGTCGCGCCGACGGCGAGGGCCCCGACGAGCCAGGACGGCAGTGCCGCGGCACCCGCGACGGCGAAGGCGGCGACCAGCACGGGGACCACGTGGAAGTCGGACTGGAGTCCGGCTCCGTGGACGAACAACCCGTAGGTCACCGGGTAGCCAAGCACGACGAACCAGAAGGCCGGCCCGGGCGCTGTGCGCCGCAGCGCGAGGACGAGGGCCAGCCAGAGGCCCATCCACCAGTACGACCCGAGTGACCGTGGGTGCCAGTAGTCCCACCCGGAGAGGATCGCGACCGACGCGAACCACAGGCCGCCGACGGCGAGTGCGACACCGACGTCCGTGCGCACGGTCCGAGGGTCAGCGGGTGCGGCCACGCGCCGAGGCTACGCCGCGCGGGCGTCGCTCCTCGGCGGCCCAGCGGGGGACCTCACGGCCGGTGGGGTCAACCTTTCGGTGGGTGTCGGCGGCGCCCGGGTCCACCTGGCGACCCGCGGCGATCGATCGCCCTGTGGTGCGCGGCGGCTGCGCGGTCCCGCCACCGGGCGATGTGGCCGACGACGGCGTTCCCGAGGCTGGGTCCATGACGATGTACGTGCACGGCCGACCTGCCGCTCAGGTACGACGACGGCGCGCCACCGCGTCCGCGATCCTGACGCTGGCCGTGCTGGCCGGCGCCTCGGGCTGGTACCTGTGGGGGCCGTCGCCTGCCTCCGCGCTCCAGGCGGAGACGCCACCGGGCCGGGTCGGCGCAACGACGATGCCCGCGCCGCAGCCGGACGCTCTGCCGGACGAGCAGCCGGCCGCGCACGCGGCCGCGCAGGCGGACGCGCAGGCGGACGAGCAGGTGGACGGCCTGCCGGACGGGCACGAGGTCGCCACCGGTCTCGACCCGGAGCTCGCGCGTCGCTTCACGGTCGCGCAGAAGGCTGCCGCCGCGGACGGCGTCGAGCTCACGATCACCTCGGGGTGGCGCTCAGCGGCCTACCAGCAGTCACTCGTGGACCAGGCGGTCGTGCAGTACGGGTCGCAGGAGGAGGCGCACCGCTGGGTGCTGCCGCCCGAGACGTCGGAGCACGTGAAGGGCCTCGCGATCGACGTGGGCGGGACCCGGGGAGCGCTGTGGCTCGGCGAGCACGCCCGCGGCCTGGGCCTGTGCCAGACGTACGCCAACGAGGTCTGGCACTTCGAGATGCTCGCCGATGGCGCGAGCGAGTGCCCGCCGATGCATCCGGACGCGTCGTGGGGGTGGTGAGCGTCAGACCGGGACGCTGCCCCAGGGGGCCGCGTCGGCGATGTGGGTGGCGCCGGATCCCGAGCCCGGGGCGACCCGGACCGGCGCCGGGTCGTGCCGGACGGGGAAGTTGACCGACCGGGCGATGAAGCAGTGCTCGTGCGCGCGGGCGTGCACCGCCGCCAGGGCGGCGTCGTCGACGGGCTTGCCGTTGGCCAGGACCCCTGGCGCGACGGTGACCCGGGGCCTCAGCACGACCTGGGTGAACTGCCCGGCCCCGGCGGCCTCGACCCGCATGGTCCCGACGGCCTCGTCGGCGTACGCCACGACGACGGCTCCCTCCTGGGCCGCGAGGTGCAGGAACCAGAGCATGTGGCACTGCGCGAGGGCGGCGACCAGCAACTCTTCGGGGGAGTAGCGCGACGGGTCCCCGCGGAAAGCGCGGTCGGAGGAGCCGGGCAGCGACGGCTTGGCGTCGAAGACGACGTCGTGGTCGCGGCTGTAGGACGTGTAGCTGCGGGTGCCCAGGTCCCCGGCGCCCGTCCAGACCACACCTGCCTCGTACGTGTGCAGTTTGCCCATGGTGCACCGTACCCAACGCCGGGCCCGCCGCCAGGGAAGGTCAGTGCGCTGAACTACCCTCGATGACATGGCTGACCCGGCAACCTACCGACCGCGGGCCGGTCAGGTGCCCGACCTGCCGGGCGTCTACCGCTTCCGCGACGAGCATGGCCGCGTCGTCTACGTCGGCAAGGCCAAGAGCCTGCGCTCCCGGTTGGCCAGCTACTTCCAGGACCTGTCCGCCCTCCACCCGCGCACCCAGCAGATGGTCACGACGGCCGCGTCGGTCGAGTGGACGGTGGTCGGCACCGAGGTCGAGGCCCTGGCACTCGAGTACTCCTGGATCAAGGAGTTCGACCCGCGCTTCAACGTCAAGTACCGCGACGACAAGAGCTACCCCTACCTGGCCGTGACGCTCGGTGAGCAGTTCCCGCGCGTCCTCGTGATGCGCGGCGCGAAGAGGCCGGGCACCCGCTACTTCGGTCCCTACGGCCACGCCTGGGCCATCCGCGAGACGGTGGACCTCCTGCTGCGCGTCTTCCCCGTCCGCACCTGCTCGGCTGGGGTCTTCCGCCGTGCGGAGCAGTCGGGGCGTCCGTGCCTGCTCGGCTACATCGACAAGTGCTCGGCACCCTGCGTCGGACGGGTGTCCGCCGAGGAGCACCGGGGGCTGGCCGAGGACTTCTGCGACTTCATGGCGGGGGACACCGCCCGGTTCGTCCGCAGGCTCGAGCGACGGATGCAGGAGGCGTCGGCTGCCCTGGAGTTCGAGGCGGCAGGACGGCTCCGGGACGACATCGCCGCCCTGCAGCGCGCCACCGAGAAGAACGCGGTGGTGCTCGCGGACGGCACCGACGCCGACGTGTTCGCCCTCACCGGCGACGAGCTCGAGGCGGCGGTGCAGGTCTTCCACGTCCGCGGTGGGCGGATCCGTGGCCAGCGCGGCTGGATCGTGGAGAAGGTCGAGGACCTCAGCGACGGCGAGCTCGTCGAGCACCTCCTGCAGCAGGTCTACGGCGAGGGAGCGGTGGCCGAACCCCCGCGCTCCTCGGGTGGCGCGTCACGTCCTGAGCGGGCCACCGACAGCACGAGCGCCGTGCCGCGCGAGGTCCTGGTGCCGGTCCTGCCGCCGGACCTGGAACAGGTCACGGCCTGGCTCAGCGGTCTGCGGGGCTCCAGGGTCCAGGTCCGCGTACCGCAGCGGGGGGACAAGAAGGCGCTCGCTGACACGGTGCGCCGCAACGCCGAGCAGGCCCTGGTGCTGCACCGCACGCGCCGCGCGGGGGACCTGACGACCCGCAGCCAGGCGCTGCGCGAGCTCCAGGACGCGCTCGGGCTGCCCACGGCGCCTCTGCGCATCGAGTGCTACGACATCTCGACGACGCAGGGCACCCACCAGGTCGGGTCGATGGTGGTGTTCGAGGACGGCGTGGCCCGCAAGCAGGAGTACCGCAGCTTCGTCGTGCGCGGCGAGGACGGCACCGGCGCGCGCGACGACACCGCGGCGATGTACGAGGTGCTCACCCGCCGCTTCCGGCGTTACCTCGAGGACCAGGCCCGCGTCGGTGTCGTCGACCTCGGTGAGGCCGACGACGACGTTCAGGCGCACCCGCCGCGGACGGGGGAGGTCTCCGCCGAGGACGCCGCCCGGCCGACGCGGTTCGCCTACCCGCCGAACCTCGTCGTCGTGGACGGCGGCCCGCCCCAGGTCGCGGCAGCCGCGCGCGCGCTGGCGGACCTGGGCATCCAGGACGTCGCGCTGTGTGGCCTGGCCAAGCGGCTCGAGGAGGTCTGGCTGCCGGGGGAGGAGTACCCGGTCATCCTGCAGCGCAGCTCGGAGGGCCTCTACCTGCTGCAGCGCGTCCGGGACGAGGCGCACCGGTTCGCCATCCGTCATCACCGGAAGCGGCGCGCCAAGGGCATGACGGTCTCGGCCCTCGACGGGGTCCCGGGACTCGGTCCGGCGCGGCGGGCGAGCCTGCTCAAGCACTTCGGCTCGGTGACCCGCCTCCGGTCTGCCTCCGTGGACGAGATCGCCGCGGTCGCGGGGATGGGTCCGGCGACGGCCCTCGCGGTCCACCGTTCGCTCACCGGCGAGACCGGCACCACCACCACCACCACCACCACCACCACCACCACCACCGACGCCGTCACCGAGACCGACACCACCGGCGGCACCGCGCCGGCGCAGGGCGCGCCCGTCGGCCCTGGCATGCTGGAACCATGACCGGAGAACCGCCACCCACGACCGTTCCGACGGGCATCCCCGCGCTGGAGGCGGCCACTCCCGCACCCCGGGCGGAGCTTCCCGAGCTCTTGGTCATCACCGGCATGTCCGGTGCGGGACGCAGCCGCGCCGCAGCCGTCCTGGAGGACCTCGACTGGTACGTCGTCGACAACCTGCCCGCCCAGCTCCTGCCCCACCTGGCGGGGATGCTCAGCAGCGGGTCGGGCGGCGTCCACCGGCTCGCCGCCGTGGTCGACGTGCGTGGCAGGGAGTTCTTCCCCGACCTCGTCGCCGTCCTGGACTCGCTGCGCGACGCCGGCCTCGACTACCGGGTCCTGTACCTCGACGCGTCCGACGCCGTGCTCGTGCAGCGCTTCGAAGCTGTCCGCCGGCCGCACCCGCTGCAGGGCAACGGCCGCATCCTGGACGGCATCGCCGAGGAGCGGATGCTCGTGAGCGGCATCCGGGAGCGCGCGGACGTCGTCATCGACACCTCCGAGCTCAACGTGCACGACCTCGCGCGCGAGGTGCGCATCGCCGTCACCGGCGGTGACGACGACGGCCTGAAGATCACCGTCGTCTCGTTCGGCTTCAAGTACGGGCTGCCGCTGGACGCCGACCACGTCGTGGACGTCAGGTTCCTGGCGAACCCCTACTGGATCACCGAGCTGCGCCACCTGACCGGACGCGACGAGCCCGTCCGCGACTACGTCCTCGGCCTGGAGGGCGCCCACCTCTTCGTGGACAGGTACGTGGAGGCGCTCGAGCCCGTCCTGGCCGGCTACGTGCACGAGGACAAGCGCTACGCGACGCTCGCGGTGGGCTGCACCGGGGGCAAGCACCGCTCGGTCGCGATCGCCGAGGCGCTGGCCGGGGCGCTGCGGGAGCGTGGGCAGCGTGTCGTCGTGACGCACCGAGACCTCGGACGGGAGTGAGCCCGTGAGCCAGGGACTCCTCCTGGGTCACAGCTCAGGGTCGGGACCGGCTGTCGTCGCCCTCGGCGGCGGCCACGGGCTCTCCGCGAGCCTCTCGGCACTACGCCTGATGACCGACAGGCTCACCGCCGTCGTCACCGTCGCCGACGACGGCGGCTCGTCGGGCAGGCTCCGCGACGAGATGGACGTGCTGCCCCCTGGCGACCTGCGCATGGCTCTGTCCGCCCTGTGCGACGACTCCGACTGGGGCCGGACCTGGCGCGACGTGCTCCAGCACCGGTTCCACACCGAGGGCAGCCTGGACAAGCACGCCGTCGGCAACCTCCTCATCGTCGCGCTCTGGGAGCTCCTCGGGGACCCGGTCTCCGGGCTCGACTGGGTCGGGCGGCTGCTCGGCGCGCGCGGGCGCGTCCTGCCGATGGCCTCGGTCCCGCTGGCGATCGAGGCCGACATCGTGGGGCCGACCACGCCTGACGGCCCACCGGCCCTGCACACCGTCCGGGGCCAGAGCGCCGTCGCCGTCGCGCCCGGCGTGATCACCGAGCTGCGGCTGCTGCCCCAGGACGCACCGGCGTGCCCCGAGGCCGTCCGAGCCGTGGATGGCGCCGACTGGGTGGTGCTCGGCCCGGGCTCGTGGTTCACCTCCGTGCTGCCCCACCTGCTGGTGCCCGAGCTCGCGGCGGCGCTGCACCGCACGAGCGCGCGACGCTGCGTCACGCTGAACATCCGCCCGCCCGGCGCATCCCAGATGACGTGCTCGCAGCACCTGGAGGCGCTCCGTCACCACGCCCCTGACCTGCGCATCGACGTCGTCATCGCCGACCCGACCACCATCGACGACCTCGGCGCCGTGCACGAGCAGGTCGACGCGATGGGCGCCCAGCTGCTCCTGCGGCAGGTGCAGGTGGGCGACGGCACGGCACGGCACGACGCCCTCCGGCTGGCAGCCGCGTACCGGGATGCCTTCGCCGGGTTCCTCGGGGACGTGGGGACCACCGCAGCCCGGTGATGGCAGGATGGCCCGCATGGCACTGACGGCACAGGTCAAGGACGAGCTTGCCCGATTGACCATCGACAAGACGTCGTGCCGCAAGGCAGAGGTGTCCGCGACGCTCCGGTTCGCCGGCGGTCTGCACATCATCTCGGGCCGCATCGTCATCGAGGCCGAGCTGGACACGGGTGTCGCGGCCCGGCGGTTGCGACAGTTCATCTCCGAGGTCTACGGGCACACCAGCGACGTCGTCGTGGTCAGTGGCGGTGGACTGCGCCGGGGGACCCGCTACGTCGTGCGGGTGGTCAAGGACGGCGAGTCCCTCGCCCGCCAGACGGGCCTGCTCGACAACCGCGGCCGCCCCGTGCGCGGTCTGCCGCCCCAGGTCGTGTCAGCAGGCGTGGGGGAGGCCGAGGCCGCCTGGCGGGGTGCGTTCCTCGCCCACGGCTCGCTGACCGAGCCCGGCCGGTCGGCTGCGCTCGAGGTCACCTGCCCGGGTCCCGAGGCGGCGCTGGCCCTCGTCGGAGCGGCCCGTCGGCTCGGTATCGCCGCGAAGGCGCGTGAGGTGCGCGGCGTCGACCGTGTGGTGATCCGCGACGGCGACGCCATCGGCGCGATGCTCACCCGGCTCGGCGCGCACGACGCCGTCATGGTCTGGGAGGAGCGGCGGATGCGTCGTGAGGTCCGGGGGACGGCCAACCGCCTCGCCAACTTCGACGACGCCAACCTGCGGCGCTCGGCCCGCGCGGCCGTGGCGGCCGGTGCTCGCGTCGAGCGTGCCTTCGAGATCCTGGGCGATGACCTCCCCGAGCACCTGCGGGAGGCCGGGCAGCTGCGTCTCGCGCACAAGGAGGCTTCCCTCGAGGAGCTCGGTGCCATCGCCGACCCGCCGCTGACCAAGGACGCCGTCGCGGGACGCATCCGGCGCCTCCTGGCCACGGCCGACAAGCGGGCCGCCGAGCTCGGGATCCCGGACACCGAGGCAGGGCTGACGCCGGAGATGCTCGACGTCTGAGGGCTCGTCCGCTCGCCCTCCGGTACGCCTGAATTCGTCCTATGAATTCACTGTGCTTTTCGCGCAGGTGCAGGCCAGCCGTGCATTCTGAGCACGCGCGACGCCCGGCGCGCTGGACCAACGTCCCGACGCAGATCGGGCCTGTCCCGTGTAACCTGTTCGTCATCTGGGGATCGAGATTCTGTGACGGTCCGGCCAGGCGCGTACAGCGCCGTACGCATCCGTAGGAGACCCAATTAGCGTGTCGGCGGAACCGGCGCGCCCCGAGGAGGGCATTGTGACCATCCGCGTCGGAATCAACGGCTTCGGCCGTATCGGACGTAACTTCTTCCGCGCTGTCGTCGAGTCGGGTGCCGACATCGAGATCGTCGGCGTGAACGACCTGACTGACAACAAGACCCTGGCGCACCTGCTCAAGTACGACTCGATCCTCGGCCGCCTGGCCCAGGACGTCACGTACGACGAGACGTCGCTCACGGTCGGTGGCAAGTCGTTCAAGGCCCTGGCCGAGCGCGACCCGTCAGCCCTCCCGTGGGGCGAGCTGGGTGCCGACATCGTCATCGAGTCGACCGGCATCTTCACCGACGCGACCAAGGCGAAGGCCCACCTGGTCGCCGGTGCCAAGAAGGTCATCATCTCGGCGCCGGCCTCCAACGAGGACGCCACGTTCGTCGTCGGTGTGAACCACACCGAGTACGACCCGGCCGCCCACAACATCATCTCCAACGCCTCGTGCACGACGAACTGCCTGGCCCCCATGGCCAAGGTGCTCGACGAGGCCTTCGGCATCGAGCGTGGCCTCATGACCACGATCCACGCCTACACGCAGGACCAGAACCTCCAGGACGGCCCCCACAAGGACCTGCGTCGCGCCCGCGCCGCGGCCCTCAACATGGTTCCGACCTCGACGGGTGCGGCCAAGGCCGTCGCCCTGGTGCTCCCCGGCCTCAAGGGCAAGCTCGACGGCTACGCGATGCGCGTGCCCACGCCCACCGGCTCGGCCACCGACCTCACCTTCGTCGCCTCGCGTGAGGTGACTGTTGCGGAGGTCAACGCCGCGATCAAGGCCGCCTCCCAGACCGAGGGCCTCAAGGGCATCCTCACCTACACCGAGGACCCGATCGTCTCGAGCGACATCGTGACGGACCCGGCCTCGAGCATCTTCGACGCCGGCCTCACCAAGGTCTCGGGCAACCTGGTCAAGGTCGTCTCCTGGTACGACAACGAGTGGGGCTACTCCAACTCGCTGGTCAAGCTCACGACCTACGTCGGCGAGCGTCTCTGACCTCCACCGCTCCCTGAGCGTGCAGACATGCGTCCGCGTGCCCCCGCGACCTCCGGGTCGCGGTGGGCACGCGGACGCTGTCGCGTGACCCCCTGATCACCACTCGAACAAGGATGTGTCCTGCATGAAGACCATCGACGACCTCGGCGACCTGCGCGGCAAGCGCGTACTGGTCCGGGCCGACCTCAACGTGCCCCTCGACGGCACGACCATCACCGACGACGGCCGCGTCCGCGCCGCGGTGCCCACGCTGAAGAAGCTCATCGACGCCGGCGCCAAGGTCGTCGTCGCCGCCCACCTTGGCCGCCCCAAGGGTGCGCCCGAGGCGAAGTACTCCCTCGCCCCCGTCGCCGCCCGCCTGGGCGAGCTGCTCGGCGTCCCGGTGCACCTCGCCGAGGACACCGTCGGCGACTCGGCCCGCGCGACCGTCGCGGCCCTCGCGGACGGTGAGGTCGCCCTGCTCGAGAACATCCGCTTCGACGCCCGCGAGACGTCCAAGGTCGACGCCGAGCGTGCGTCGCTCGCCGACGACCTGGCCTCCCTCGCCGACGCGTACGTGTCGGACGGCTTCGGCGTCGTGCACCGCAAGCAGGCGTCGGTGTACGACATCGCGCTCAAGCTGCCCTCCGCCGTCGGCGGTCTGGTGCTCAAGGAGGTCGAGGCGCTGCGCAAGGCGACCGACGAGCCCGAGCGCCCCTACGTCGTCGTGCTCGGCGGCTCCAAGGTCTCCGACAAGCTCGGCGTCATCGCGAACCTGATCACCAAGGCGGACCGCCTCCTCATCGGCGGCGGCATGGTCTTCACGTTCCTCGCAGCCAAGGGCTACTCGGTCGGCACGTCGCTGCTCGAGCAGGACCAGGTCGACACGGTCAAGGGCTACCTGGAGCAGGCCGAGAAGGCCGGCGTCGAGATCGTCCTGCCGACGGACATCGTCGTGGCCGACTCCTTCGCGGCCGACGCCCCGCACGACGTCGTCCCCGCCGACGCGATGCCGGAGGGCCGGATGGGCCTGGACATCGGTCCGGACTCCGCCGAGCTCTTCCGCAGCAAGATCCTCGACGCCAAGACCGTCGTGTGGAACGGCCCGGCCGGCGTGTTCGAGTTCGAGGCCTTCTCGGCCGGAACCCGTGCCGTCGCCCAGGCCCTCGTCGACGCAGGCGAGCAGGGCGCATTCACGATCGTCGGCGGCGGCGACTCCGCCGCGGCGGTCCGTCAGCTCGGCTTCGACGAGGCGGGCTTCGGCCACATCTCCACCGGTGGCGGCGCGAGCCTGGAGTTCCTCGAGGGCAAGACGCTCCCGGGCATCGCGGTGCTCGACCAGACGACGGAGGCCTGACCATGGCGACCACCCGCACCCCGCTCATGGCGGGCAACTGGAAGATGAACCTGGACCACCACCAGGCCACGCACCTGGTGCAGAAGCTGGCCTGGACGCTCAAGGACGCCAAGCACGACTACTCGGCCGTCGAGGTCAGCGTTCTGGTCCCGTTCACCGACCTGCGGTCCGTGCAGACGCTCGTCGACGCGGACAAGCTCGAGCTCACCTACGGTGCTCAGGACGTCTCCGCCCACACGGACGGCGCGTACACCGGTGAGATCTCGCCGGTGATGCTGGCCAAGCTCGGCGTGACCTACGTCGCGGTGGGCCACTCCGAGCGTCGGCAGTACCACAACGAGGACGACGCCCTGTGTGCGGCGAAGGTGAAGTCGGCCTTCTCGCAGGGCCTCGTGCCGATCCTGTGCGTCGGTGAGGGCCTGGACATCCGCAAGGCGGGCAACCAGGTCGAGTACACCCTCGACCAGCTCCGCGGGGGCCTCGCGGGCCTGTCCAAGGAGGACGCGGCACGGATCGTCATCGCCTATGAGCCCGTCTGGGCCATCGGCACCGGCGAGGTCGCCACCCCCGAGGACGCCCAGGAGGTCTGCGGCGCCATTCGTACCGAGCTGGCCAAGCTCTACGACGCCGAGCTCGCCGACGGCGTCCGCGTGCTCTACGGCGGTTCGGTCAAGTCCGGCAACGTGGCCTCGATCATGGCCCAGCCCGACGTCGACGGTGCCCTCGTGGGCGGTGCGAGCCTGGATCCCGAGGAGTTCGCGAAGATCGCGCGCTTCCAGTCGCACCAGGTCGGCCTGGCCTGATCCGAGCATGAGATGAGGGTGGGCCTGCCGGCTCCGGTCGGCAGGCCCAACCTCACCCGTGGCAGGTTCGTCCGATCCGGCAACCGTCACCTATCCTTGTCCGGGCGCCCGTCGGCGCCGGACGCCAGCCGAGCGAGGGATGTACGAGCACGTGAACGCACTCCGCATCACCCTCCAGGTCCTCCTGGTGCTGTCCAGCCTGCTGGTCGTCCTGCTCGTGCTCCTGCACAAGGGCAAGGGCGGCGGCCTGTCCGACATGTTCGGCGGGGGCATCTCCAGCAGCGCCGGCAGCTCGGGTGTCGCCGAGCGCAACCTGAACCGGCTCACCGTCGGTCTGGCGCTCCTGTGGACAGTCGTCATCATCCTGCTGGGCCTGATCCAGCGTGTCAGCGCCTGAGACCGGAGTAGACCATGGCGAGCGGTAGCGCGATCAGAGGTTCCCGTGTCGGTGCCGGCCCGATGGGCGAGGCAGAGCGCGGCGAGTCAGCACCCCGGTTCTGGGTCTCCTACTGGTGCGCGAACGGCCACGAGACCAAGCCCAGCTTCTCCGAGGAGGCGGGTGCCGAGGCTCCCGAGACCTGGGACTGCCCCCGTTGCGGCTTCCCCGCGGGTCAGGACAAGGAGAACCCGCCGTCGCGTACGCGCAACGAGCCGTACAAGACGCACCTGGCCTACGTGAAGGAGCGGCGCAGCGACGAGGACGGCGCTGCCATCCTCGACGAGGCCCTCGCCGCACTGCGGGCGCGTCGCGGCAACTGAGGCAAATCAGCCGCCGACTGGGGCAGGTCAGCCGCTGACCGAGCCAGGTCAGCCGCCGACTGAGGCAGGTCAGCCGCTGACCGAGCCAGGTCAGCCGCCGATTGAGGCAGGTCAGCCGCCGACGCGGATGACCATGAACCCGTCGTAGCCCTTCGCGCCGACGGTCTGGATGACGGTCCCGGAGAGCGTGGGGTCGGCCGCCGCGGCCTCGATCACCGCGCGAGCGCCCTGGTCACGCTCGTCGGGGCTACCGGCATCGGCGACGGCGCCGGCCCTGACCACGTTGTCGACGACGATGACCGCGCCGGGCCGGGTCAGGCGCAGCGCCCACCCCAGGTAGGCGCTGTTGGACGGCTTGTCGGCGTCGATGAACACCAGGTCGAAGGGTTCGACGCCTGCGTCGACGAGCGCCGCGAGCGACACGGCGGCCGGCCCCACGAGCACCTCGACGACGTCCGCCAGACCTGCGCGCCGCAGGTTCTCCTCGGCCACGGCAGCGTGCCGGGGGTCGATCTCGAGCGTCGTGACGTGCCGGCCATCGCCGCGCAGCCCCCTCGCGAGCCAGATGGTGCTGTAGCCGGCCAGTGTGCCGACCTCGAGCACCCGTGCGGCGCCCTGGACCTCGGCGAGCAGCCGGAGCAGGCGGCCCTGCGCGGCTGAGACCTGGATCGCGGGCAGACCCGCTGCCGCGGCTGCCGCGTTCGCCCTTCGGAGCGCCCCGTCCTCGTCGACGAGCACCGACACGTAGCTGTCGACGGCCGCCCAGGTGTCGCGGTCCATGGTTTCCCTCCCGTCGGGCCGTGCCGCTTCCGCCTCACCCGGCGGCGGCGACGTCCACCAGCCAGAGTGTCCGGCGCCGGCCGAGCGCTGCCGCCGCGGGTGTGCCGTGCGGGTCGTCCCCGGCCAGCGCCCGGGCGGTCGCCTCAGCCTTGTCGGCACCCGCCACGACGACCCACACCTCCTCGGCCGCCTCGATGGCCGGCAGGGTCAGGGAGACGCGTTCCGGTGGCGGCTTCGGCGACCCGTGCACGCCGACGACGGCGCGGTCGCTGACGTCGAGCGCCGGGTGCCCGGGGAACAGGGAGGCGACATGCCCGTCCGGGCCCATGCCGAGCAGCACGACGTCGAAGCGCGGGCCGGCGGGCCCGGCGTCGTCGCCCGCGGCCGGGGTGGGAGCGAAGCGGGCCAGGTCCTCGCCGTAGCGCTCGGCCGAGTCCTCCGGCGTCGGCGTGCTCGCGTCGAGCGCGGGCATCGGGTGGACGTTGGCTGCGGGGAGGTCCAGGTGGTCCAGGAGAGCGGCGCGCGCCTGGGTCTCGTTGCGGTCGGGGTCGCCCGAGGGGAGGAAGCGCTCGTCACCCCACCACAGGTGCACACCGGTCCAGTCGACCGCGTCCCGGAGAGGTGACGCTGCCATCTCGGCGAGGGTACGGATCCCGACGGTCCCTCCGGTGAGCACGACGTGCACGGGCCGGTGGGTGGACTGCGCATCGATGAGGTGCAGGAGGAGACGGGCGGCCGTCGCGGTCGCCAGCACCCCCGCGTCGGGGTGGACGACGACCGTGCGGCCCCTGCTCGCGCCCGGCCCGCTCATGCGACGCCGATGCGCGCGAGACCGTCCTGCAGCACCTCGCCGTAGACCTCGTCGGGGTCCAGCCGCCGCAGCTCCTCCGAGAGGACCTCGCGCAGCTCGCGCAGCGGCATGCCCATGTGCCGCTCGGGCTGCCCGGGCTGCTGGAGCATCGCCCGGCGGCCGTCCGGGCGGTCGATGATCACGGGACCGGAGGCGCGATCGAGGACGACCTTGGTGATCCCCGGCGCGTCCTTCACGCGGACGATGTCGACCGGGCACTTGAGGGCGTGCGCGAGCCAGGCGGCGATGAGGACCACCGACGGGTGCGTGTCGTGGCCCGTGACCTCGACGTGGGTGACCTTCTCGAACGGGGGCTGGTCGAGCGCGGCAGCAAGGAGCCCACGCCAGACCGTCGCGCGGCTCCAGGCGAGGTCGGTGTCCCCGGCGGCATGGCCGTCGCGCAGCAGGAGCAGGCTGGCCAACGGGTCCTTGCACGCCAGGGTGTCGGTGATCCGGCGCTGCGCCATCCTGCCAATCGGGTGCTCGGACGGCGTGTCGGGCATGTCGTTGGGCCACCAGGCCACGATCGGGGCGTCGGGCAGCAGGAGAGGGATCACCAGCGTGTCGGCGTGCTGCAGCATCTCGCCGGACGCCGTCAGGATGATGACCTCGCTGGCCCCGGCGTCCCCGCCGAGCCTGATCTGGGCGTCGAGCTTGGCGGACTTCCGCCTGACGTCGTGCGCGAGCACGATGACGCGACACGGGTGCTCCCGGCTGGCGTCGTTCGCGGCCTTGATGGCGCACTCGGCGTCACCGGCGCGTGCGTCGATGACCAGCGTGAGCACCCGTCCCAGGGCGACCGCACCGCCCTCGTCGCGCAGGCGCACGAGCGCCTTCTCGACGGCCGTCGTGGTGGTGTCCGGCATGTCGATGATCATGTCTCGCTCCTCTGCAGCGTCGAGCGGTTCACGGCCGGCGCCAGGCGCGACCGTCGCGCGCCATCATCTCGTCGGCGGACGTCGGCCCCCAGGTGCCGGACCGGTACTGCTCCGGCTTGCCGTGGCGCGCCCAGTACGCGGTGATCGGGTCGAGGATCTTCCAGGAGAGCTCGACCTCCTCGTGGCGTGGGAAGAGCGGTGGGTCGCCCAGCAGCACGTCCAGGATGAGGCGCTCGTAGGCCTCGGGGGAGGACTCGGTGAAGGCGTGGCCGTAGCCGAAGTCCATCGTCACGTCGCGGACCTCCATCGCGGTCCCCGGCACCTTCGAGCCGAAGCGGATGGTGATGCCCTCGTCCGGCTGCACGCGGATGACCAGGGCGTTCTTGCCCAGCTCCTCGGTCGCGGTGGACTCGAAGGGCAGGTGCGGCGCCTTCTTGAAGACCACGGCGATCTCGGTCACGCGCCGGCCGAGGCGCTTGCCGGTGCGCAGGTAGAACGGGACGCCGGCCCACCGTCGGGTGTCGATGTCGAGGCGGATCGCCGCGAAGGTCTCGGTGTTCGAGTCCTTCGCGATCCCTGTCTCCTCGAGGTAGCCCACGACCTCCTCGCCACCCTGCCAGCCGGCCGAGTACTGCCCCCGGGCGGTGTGGCGACCCAGGTCCTTCGGCAGGCGGACGGCCGAGAGGACCTTCTCCTTCTCGGCCCGCAGGTGGTCGGCCTCGAAGGAGACGGGCTCCTCCATGGCCGTGAGCGCCAGCAGCTGGATCAGGTGGTTCTGGATGACGTCCCGGGCCGCGCCGATGCCGTCGTAGTAGCCGGCCCGGCCCGCGATCCCGATGTCCTCGGCCATCGTGATCTGCACGTGGTCGACGTTGTTGGCGTTCCAGATCGGCTCGAAGAGCTGGTTGGCGAAGCGGAGGGCCAGCAGGTTCTGGACCGTCTCCTTGCCGAGGTAGTGGTCGATGCGGAAGACCGACTCCGGCGCGAAGACCTGCGAGACGACGTCGTTGAGCTCGCGCGCGCTGGCGAGGTCGTGCCCGAACGGCTTCTCGATCACCACGCGTCGCCAGGCGCCGTTCTGCTGGTGGGACAGGCCCGAGCGCGCGAGCTGTCGGCAGACCAGGGGGAAGGCGTTCGGGGGCACGGAGAGGTAGAACGCGTGGTTGCCGCCGGTGCCGCGCTCGGCGTCGAGCTCCTTGACCGTCGTGGCGAGCCGGTCGAACGCGTCGTCGTCGCCGAACTCGCCCTGGACGAACCGGATGCCCTCGGCCAGGTTGTTCCAGGTGCTCTCCCGGAACTCGGTCCGGGAGTTCTCCTTGACGGCGTCGTGCACCACCTGCGCGAAGTCCTGCGTCTCCCAGTCGCGTCGCGCGAAGCCGGTCAGCGCGAAGCCGGGCGGCAGGAGACCGCGGTTGGCGAGGTCGTACACGGCGGGCATGAGCTTGCGGCGGGCCAGGTCACCCGTGACGCCGAAGATCACCAGGCCGCAGGGACCGGCGATGCGGGGCAGGCGCCTGTCGCGGGGGTCCCGCAGCGGGTTCGCTGCGGCGGTGACGCGGGCGGGGCTCATGCACGACCTGCTTCCTCGGTGGTGGACCGGCTGCCCAGTCCGTCGCTCACCGTCGAGACGAGCTCGGCCCAGCTGGCGTCGAACTTCTGCACGCCCTCCACCTCGAGGGTGCGGGTGACCTCGTCGAGGTCGATGCCCAGCGCCCCCAGCCGGCTGACCTGGTCCGCGGCCTCGGCGTAGCCGGTGGTCACGGTGTCGCCGCGCACGTCCCCGTGGTCGGCGACCGCCTCGAGCGTCTTGCCCGGCATCGTGTTGACGACCCCGGGGGCGACGAGCTCGTCCACGTAGCGCGTGTCCTTGTAGGCCGGGTCCTTGACGCCGGTGGATGCCCAGAGCGGCCGCTGCGGGTTGGCTCCCTCAGCTGCCAGGCGCTGCCAGCGGTCGGCCGCGACGGCCTCCTCGTACACCTGGTAGGCGAGCCGGGCGTTCGCTATGGCGATGGTGCCCCGGAGCGCCGCTGCCTCGGGCGTGCCGATCGCGTCGAGCTTCTTGTCCACCGCGGCATCCACGCGGCTGACGAAGAACGAGGCGACCGAGGCGATGCCGGAGAGGTCGTGCCCGGCCTCCTGCGCCTGCTCCAGGCCCGTCTCGTAGGCGTCGATGACGGCGCGGTAGCGGTCCAGGGAGAAGATCAGGGTCACGTTGACGCTGATCCCCTCGGCGATGGTGGCCGTGATGGCGGGCAGCCCCTCGAGGGTCGCCGGGATCT
>DASXVR010000386.1:0-4611 GCA_036504175.1 Actinotalea sp.
CTCTCCCTGGACGACTGCGTGGTCTTCGACCCGCGCAAGCCCGGCGGCGGCCTCTCCGACCGCCAGCTGGCGCAGGCGCGGATGATCCTGTGGCGCGGTCACTGCTCGGTGCACGGCCGCTTCTCCGCACAGAACGTCATCGACGTCAGGGCGGCCGTCCCGGGCGTCAACGTGCTCGTGCACCCCGAGTGCAAGCACGAGGTCGTCACCGCCGCGGACCTCGTCGGTTCCACCGAGTTCATCATCCGGGCGCTCGACGCGGCGGAGCCCGGCTCCTCGTGGGCGATCGGGACCGAGCTGAACCTCGTGCGGCGCCTCGCCGCCGCGCACCCCGAGCTCAACGTGCACTACCTCGACTCGACCGTCTGCTTCTGCTCGACGATGAACCGGATCGACCTCCCGCACCTGGTGTGGACGCTCGAGTCCCTCGCCGCGGGACGGCTGGTGAACCGCGTCGTCGTTGACGCCGACGACGCCCACTGGGCACGCGTGGCCCTGGACCAGATGCTTGCGCTTCCTGCCCGCTGAGGAGCACCCCATGGCAACCGCCCACGCGTTGCGGCTCGGGATCTTCGTGTTCGACGACGCCGAGGAGCTCGACGTCGTCGGGCCGTACGAGGTGCTCGCGTGGTGGGCTCGGCACAGCGTGCTCAAGCCAGAGGTGGTGACGTTCTCGGCGGACGGCTCAGGCGTGCGGCTCGCCAAGGGGATGCGCATGCTCCCGGACTGCGGAGCGGACGACGTGGGCCCCCTGCACGCCTTCGTCTACCCGGGAGGCCACGGCACCCGCGCACTCACCCGCGACCCTGCGCACCTGGAGTGGTTGCGCGGGCTGCGCGCCACGACCCCGCTGATGACCTCGGTCTGCACCGGAGCCCTGGTGTTCGCGGCCGCCGGCCTGCTGGCCGGACGCCCGGCGACCACGCACTGGTCGGCCTTCGACGAGCTCGCCGACCTCGACGGGAGCGTGCTCGCCGACACCGAGGCCCGCTACGTCGACGACGGCGACGTCATCACCTCCGCGGGCGTCTCGGCAGGCATCGACATGGCGCTTCACCTGGTGGAGCGGCTCGAGAGCAGGGACGTCGCGCGGACCGTCAGGCGGGGCATCCAGTACGACCCTGATCCCCCGGTCTGAACGCCGAGGCAGTCGTCAGTCGCCCAGGCGCGTGAGCAGCAGCGCCTCGGCCAGGACGACCTTCTCGAGCTCGGCCAGGTGCACCGACTCGTTGGCGCCGTGCGCCCGTGAGTCGGGGTCCTCGACGCCGGTGACCAGGATCGCAGCGTCGGGGAACACCTCGAGCAGGTCGGCGATGAACGGGATCGAGCCGCCGATACCGATGTCGACGGGCTCGGTCCCCCAGGCGTCTGCGAAGGCCTGACGCGCGGTCCGCATGGCCGGTGAGTCGGTCGGTGCCTGGAACGCCTTGCCGAGCTCACCGTCGAGCACCGTGACGCGCGCCCCGAACGGCGCGTGGGCGACGAGGTGGGCGCTGAGCGCCTCGGCCGCGGCGACCGGGTCCTGACCGGGCGCGATGCGCAGGGAGAGCTTGGCCCGCGCGCTCGGGGCGATGGTGTTGGAGGCCTGGGCCGTGCTGGTCGCGTCGATGCCGATGACCGACAGGGCGGGCTTGGTCCACAGCCTGCCGGTGAGCGTCCCGGTCCCGGCGAGCCGCACCCCCGGGAGCACCGACGCGTCGGCGCGCAGGTCGGCCTCGTCGTAGTCCACCGTCGGCTCGTCCGCCACGTGAAGGCCCTCCACCGCGACGTCGCCCTCGTCGTCGTGCAGGGTCGCGATGAGGCGCGCGAGCAGCGTCAACGCGTCGAGGACCGGTCCGCCGAACATGCCGGAGTGCACGGCGTGCTCGAGAGCCGAGACCTCGACGGTGCAGTCGACCAGGCCGCGCAGGCTGGTCGTCAGCGCCGGCACCCCGACGCGCCAGTTGGACGAGTCCGCCACCACGATGACGTCGGCGGCCAGGAGGTCACGGTGCTCGTGGAGGAAGGGCACGAACGTCGGGGACCCGGACTCCTCCTCGCCCTCGACGAAGACGGTGACCCCGACGCCGAGCTCGTCGCCCAGCACCCTGAGCGCACCGACGTGCGCCACGATGCCCGCCTTGTCGTCGGCGGCACCCCGCCCGTAGAGGCGTCCGTCACGCTCCGTCGGCTCGAACGGCGGGGTCTGCCAGTCGTCGTCGCTCCCGGGCGGCTGCACGTCGTGGTGGGCGTAGAGGAGCACCGTGGGCGCACCGGCCGGGGCGGGGCGGCGGGCCACCACCGCCGGACGACCAGCGGACCCGTCGGCGCCCGTCGCTGTGAGGATGCTCACCTCCGGCATCCCCGCACCGCGCAGGAGCTCGGCGACCGCCTGCGCACTCTCGTGCACCCGGGCCTGGTCGAACGCCAGGCTCGACACGCTCGGGATGCGCACGAGCGCCTCGAGATCGGCTCGCAGCAGGGGGAAGGCCGCGGCCACGCGGGTGCGCAGCTCCTCGACACGGGGGGCGGGCAGCTCGGCAGCGGAGGCATGGGTCACGCGTCAACGCTACCGGCGCACGCGACTACGCTGGTGCCCGTGTTCTCCCGCAACCGGTCGGCCGCCGAGCCGAAGACACCCGCCGCGACGTCCGAGTCAGCCGCGGGCAGCGTCACGAGCAAGGGCCGCCCGACACCGACGCGCAAGGCAGCCGAGGCGGCGCGCAAGCGCCCTCTGGTGCCCGCCGACCGCAAGGTGGCCGCGAAGGCCCAGCGCGCCAGCAGCAAGGAGGCGCGGGACCGGGAGTACCAGGCACTGCAGACCGGCGACGACAGGTACCTGCCGCTGCGCGACAAGGGCCCGGTCAAGCGCTTCATCCGCGACTACGTGGACGCGCGCCGCAACCTGGGTGAGTACATGATCATCCTGGCCCTGGTGATGATGTTCGCCACGCTCCTCACGGCGAAGTACCCCATGGCCACCTGGGTCGTCCTGATCGTGATGTACGTGCTCATCCTGGCCACCCTGGTGGACGCCTACATCCTGTCCCGGCGGCTCAAGAAGCTGCTCCCGGCCCGGTTCGGTGAGGCCGCCGTCCCCCGCGGGTCGGTCATGTACGGGGTCACGCGCGCGTTCCAGCTGCGGCGGATGCGCCTTCCCAAGCCCCAGGTGGCGCGCGGGCAGTCTCCCGCCTGACGGCTCGCCCCCGAGACCGTCCGCCGGCATCGTCGGCCGGTGCACCGTGCCGCCAGCGGCACCCGCCAGGTCCTCCTAGGGTGGGGATCATGGTGAACCACAGGTATCTGGGCAAGAGCGGTCTGAAGATCTCCGAGATCGCGTACGGCAACTGGCTGACCCACGGGTCCCAGGTCGAGAACGAGGCCGCCCGCGCGTGCGTGCACGCCGCGCTGGACGCCGGCATCACGACGTTCGACACCGCCGACGTCTACGCCAACACCGTCGCGGAGTCGGTGCTCGGCGAGGCGCTGGACGGTCAGCGCCGGGAGTCGCTGGAGATCTTCACGAAGGTCTACTGGCCAACGGGGCCGAAGGGCCCCAACGACACGGGCCTGTCCCGTAAGCACATCCTGGAGTCGATCAACGCGTCGCTGCGCCGGCTGCGGACCGACTACGTCGACCTCTACCAGGCGCACCGGTTCGACACCGAGACCCCTCTCGAGGAGACGATGCAGGCGTTCGCCGACGTCGTCCGCCAGGGCAAGGCCCTCTACATCGGCGTCTCGGAGTGGACCGCCGAGCAGATCCGCGACGGCCACGCCCTGGCCGGCCAGCTCGGCGTGCAGCTCATCTCGAGCCAGCCGCAGTACTCGATGCTGTGGCGCGTCATCGAGGGTGAGGTCGTGCCGACCTCGCGTGAGCTCGGGCTCTCCCAGATCGTCTGGTCGCCGGTGGCCCAGGGGGTCCTGACCGGCAAGTACCGGCCCGGCGCCGAGCTGCCTGCCGGCTCGCGGGCGACCGACCAGAAGGGCGGCGCGCAGATGATCGGCCGCCTCATGCAGGACGACGTCCTGACGGCCGTGCAGGGACTGGCGCCGATCGCCGACGAGCTCGGGCTGACGATGGCCCAGCTCGCCGTCGCGTGGGTGCTGCAGAACGACAACGTCGCGGCAGCCATCATCGGCGCGTCCCGCCCGGAGCAGGTGGCCGAGAACGTCAAGGCGTCAGGGGTCACCATCCCGGCCGAGCTCATGACCCGCATCGACGAGGCCCTGGGCGACGTGGTCGTGCGCGACCCGGCGATGACGGCGCGCACCGCTCCGGCCGGACGTCCCGTCTGACCGGAGCGTCCCTGCTCGTCCCTTGCTCGTCCCTGCTCTGCCCGGCCCTAGCGGACCGTGACGGCGACGGCGTCCGAACGGGCGCCGTCGTGGTCGGCCTCTGCGGGGACCGCCAGGCGCGGCATGAGCGTGTGCACGAGCGGGCCGATGCCGAGCACGTAGGCGAGGGTCCCCGGCCCGACGGTTCCCCCGAGCGCCCAGCCGCCGGCCACGACGACCACCTCGATGGTCGACCTGACGACGAGCACGGGCAGCCCGGTACGCGCGACGAGACCGGTCATCAACCCGTCGCGGGGCCCCGGTCCCATCCGGGCCCCGATGTACAGGGCGGTG
>DASXVR010000387.1:0-1639 GCA_036504175.1 Actinotalea sp.
CGGTGCGGGAGAATGGGGTCATCGACCCGCCGCGACCGGCGGCGCACCCACGCAGGCGGGTGCTGACCCAGGACCCGGAGGACAGGTGTGAGGCACGAGCAGCAGCCGCGCGTCGCGATGCTCTCGGTGCACACCTCGCCGCTCGACCAGCCGGGCACGGGTGACGCCGGTGGCATGAACGTCTACGTCACCGAGCTCGCCCAGGCACTCGCCGCCCGTGGCGCCCAGGTGGAGATCTTCACGCGAGCCACGTCGTCGGCCGTGCCGGACACGGTCCCGCTCGGCGACGGGGTGCTGGTGCGCCATGTGGCCGCGGGGCCGTACGAGGGCCTGGACAAGAACGAGCTCCCCGGCCAGCTGTGCGCGTTCACGGCCGGCGTGCTGCGCACCGAGGCGGGGCGCGCCCCCGGCTGGTACGACGTCGTGCACTCGCACTACTGGCTGTCCGGGCAGGTCGGGTGGCTGGTGGCAGACCGTTGGGACGTGCCGCTCGTCCACACGATGCACACGCTGGCGAAGGTCAAGAACGCCTCGCTCGCGCCCGGCGACGCCCCCGAGCCGACGGGCCGGATCATCGGCGAGGAGCAGGTGGTGGCCGCCGCGCAGGCCCTGGTCGCCAGCACGGCCGAAGAGGCCAACGACCTCATGGAGCTCTACGACGCCGACCCGTCGGTGGTGCACGTCGTCGCGCCCGGAGTCGACCTCGACCTGTTCACCCCCGGCACCACGGACCTGACACCCGCCGGCCTCGCGGCAGCGCAGGCAGCGGCCCGACGCCGCGTGGGGCTCCCCGCCGACGAGCAGGTCGTCCTGTTCGCGGGCAGGATCCAGCCCCTCAAGGCACCCGACGTGCTGGTCCGCTCGCTCGCCGAGGCGGCAGCCCTGGGGCTGCCGGTGCCGCTGCTCGTCGTGCTCGGCGGCCCGAGCGGCAACCCGCGCGCCGTGACCGAGCTGCACGCGCTGGCCGTCAGCCTCGGCGTCGCCCACCGCGTGCAGATCCGGCCGCCGGTCGGGAGGTCGGCGCTGGCCGACTGGTTCCGTGCGGCGGACCTCGTCGCCGTGCCCTCCCGCAGCGAGTCGTTCGGCCTGGTCGCCGCGGAGGCCCAGGCCTGCGGCACCCCGGTGGTCGCGACCCGCGTGGGCGGGCTGCGCACGGTGGTGGTCGAGGGCGTGTCCGGTGAGCTGGTGCGTGGCCACGACCCGCGTCGCTGGGCGGAGGCGCTCGCGGGCCTGCTGGCCGACCCCGACCGCAGGGCCGTCCTCGCGCTCGGGGCCGTCCGCCACGCCCGCCGGCTCGGCTGGGACGCTGCCGCGCAGGCGATGCTCAAGGTCTACGACGTGGCGCGCGAGCGGGTGCGGGGCGAGCGCGGCTGAGCGCGGCTGAGCGCGTGCCAGGTCCCGGCCGAGCGTCCACGACGTCGCGGTGCACGATCCCTGCGGCACCTCGCGGGCCCGAGGTCCCGCTGGTCCGGCGCGGCCGATGCGGCAGGATGGATCGCATGACCTACACCCTTGTGCTGCTCCGCCACGGCGAGAGCGAGTGGAACGCGAAGAACCTGTTCACCGGTTGGGTCGACGTGGCCCTCTCCGAGAAGGGCATCGAGGAGGCGAAGCGCGGCGGCAGCCTGCTGACCGACGC
>DASXVR010000388.1:0-16785 GCA_036504175.1 Actinotalea sp.
CGTGATCGTCCCGGTCGCACCGGCGACGTCGACGGTCCCGTAGGCACCGGTCATCGGGGTGCCGAAGCCCACGCCGACACTGACGGCGTCGTCGATGACGAGCTCGGCCTGGGTCACCGCCGAGCCACCCGTCGTGGCGTCGCTGAGGTCGGCCGTCACCGTGACGGCTGTGAGGCCGTCGGAGGGGTTCGGCGTGGCCGCGACGTGGGTCGCGACAGGTCCGACGCCGTCGGTGCTCGGCGGCGGCGCGGCCGTGTCGAGGAACGTCAGCATGCCGCCGAACGCGAAGGAGAGCGGGTCCGCCGACGACTGGCCGGCGTTGTCCAGGTGGCCGGCCGCCTCGTAGAGGGCGATCTTCGCCTCGGGCCCGGTCGGCATCGTCACGATCGTGTCGGCGGTCGTCCCGGGGTCGACCGGCATCACGACAGCGGTCTCGCTGTAGCGCAGAGCGTGACCGTCGAGAGCGACCTGCGTCTGGTCGGCGCCGAGCAGGCTCATGGCGTGGCTCGTGGAGCCGACGTTCACGTAGCGGAGCAGGACCCTGTGGCCCTGGTCGGTGCTGACCGGGTCGGTCGACGGGAAGGGCTTGCCGTTGATCAGGCGGTACGCGGCGTGGAAGTTGCGCATGTCGAACGTGGCAGGTGCCGCGTTGAGGGCGGGGTCGACCTCGCTCAGCACGACCACCGCGTCGTCGTCGTAGCTCGTGCTCGGGAAGTCGGTCTGGGTGCCGTACGCGGTGCCGTCGGGCGGGAGCACGACGAGCGCGCCGGCCAGACCCATCGCCACCTGGCGGGCGCCGCCGGCCGTGTGACCCGCCTCGTAGAGGAAGGTGCCCGGACGCGTGGCCACGAAGGTGTACGTCGTCGTGCCGGTCGGTGCCGTCCCCGTCTCCTCGGCCTGGGCCGTCAGGCCGGCCGAGAAGGCGGCCGCCGGCTGGCCGGGGAAGGCGAGCGAGACGGGCTCGGCGAGCTGGTTGTGCAGCACGACGTTGACCGTGTCGCCCTGGGCGACGACGAGGACCGGCCCCGGTGCCGTGGCCGAGCCTGTCGCGCCCGTGCTCGAGAAGCCCCAGATGGGCAGCGGCTGGCCGAGCAGCGACGCCGAGCCGGCCAGCGCGAACAGCTGACACGTCGCGGTGGTGCCGCTGCGAGTGCAGCCCTGCGGAGCGAGCTTGCCGATGGCCGCGGCCGGCACGGCGAGCGTCGGGACCGTCGCGACGGCCGCATGCCGCCCGCCAACCGCTGGTGCAGCGGGAGCGGGAGCAGCCCACGCGGACCCTGCGACGGAGGTCGTCGCGACCAGCAGGGCTGCCACGGCGGCGACCCGCCGAGGACGGTGGGCCGACTGTTCGGGCCACAGGAGGAGGTTCATCGCCGGTCCTCAGTTCCCCGGGCAGCCGAGGAGGGGATCGATGCGGAAGACCGTCATCATCCCTCCGAAGGTTGCGCCGTAGTTGGTGGCTTGCTGGAGCGCGTGGCTGTGGGCGACGTGGTAGTACTCGCCGCACACGTTGTTCGACGTGATCGTGGGGGGCAGCGCGTTCTTCGTCCCGAGGTAGGGGCTCTCGCTGAACCACGTGTCGGGCCCGACGAGCAGCTGGTCGGTGATCGCAGGGATCACCGTCGGGATGGGGTTGGTGACCGCGTTCCACTGCTCCACGTCACGCCAGTCCATGAGGGCGTCCAGCGTCTGGCCAGGCTGCACGTCCAGGTCGAACTTCTGGAACGAGAGGTCCTGACCGGTCGGTCCCTGGAGCGGGTGCCCGTCCTTGTTGACCACCCGTTCGTCGCTGCCGTGCGGGTGGAAGGGGTAGTTGACCGTGCCCGCGTTGACGTAGCGGATCACAGCCGGCAGCGGGTTGCTCGTCGCGTCGTACTGACGGATGTGGACGAAGGCTCCGTAGGGCTGGTTGGGCAGCCACGAGGCGTTGTTCGGAGCGAGCGTGTCAGGCATGCTGCGACCGTTGATCATGTAGTACCGAGGGTGGAACGCGGCCCAGTCGATGGGCTCGGACCGCTCGACGGCCAGGTGCAGGTCGGGGTCGACCTCGGACAGCAGGAAGACGTACTCGTGCTGGGGGCTGAACGCGGAGTCTGGGCGGTCGTTCACCTGCCCGGGGTGGCCGGCGGGCCGGACGACGATCACGCCGTACAGGCCCATCTGCACCTGCTTGTCGACGTCCGTCCCGCTCTCGTAGACGTAGGTGCCGGGGGTGCCGGGGGTGAAGCTGTAGGTCACCGAGCCGTTGCGGGCAGCTGCGCCCTGGACGAGGGAGGTCAGCGAGCCACCGGAGTCCAGCTGGGGCTGCGCGGGGTTCCCGTTGGCCTTCACGTTCTTCTGACCGGGGAAGACGATGGAGGTCGCCTCGGGGAGCGTGTTGTGCAGGATGACCGTGACGCTCTGGCCCGCCGTGACGCACAGCGTCGGCCCCGGGAGCTGGAACCCCCTGGCGCTGGAGCCGTAGCTCCACATGTAGATCGAGTTGCCGTCGGGCGTCGACACGTAGCCCGACCCGGCGGTCAGCGAGAACGTCTGCTGCACGTTGGTGTCGCAGAGCAGACCCTCGGAGGTCGTCGCCGCCTGGGCGGTGCGCGGGTTGGCGACGAAGGTCGCCAGGGCGACGGCGAGGACGGACACCGCACCGGCGAGCCGTCGAGCGGTCATGCGAGACTGCTGGCTCATCAGATCTCCCCGGGTCCTCATGCGTTCACGACGCTCTGCGGTCCGTAGGTCCCCGGTGAGCCGACGATGATCTTGGTCATCATGCCGCCGTAGCCGGGGCCTCCCCCGTTCTCGAGGAACGAGTACTGGCGGTCGTAGAGCAGGTACTCCCCCGGCCGCGGCGCGACGAAGATGACGTCCCGGCTCTCGCCCGGTCCCACGTCGACCGAGTTGGTCGTCAGGTAGTTGGACGTGCCGTCGCGTCCCTTGAGCAGGCTGGCGTCCTTGGCCACCACCTGCAGGTCGATGCTGTCGACCGACATGGTGTGGTTCTGGTAGCCGAGGTTGGACATCCGCAGCAGGACGCGGTCGCCGGTGTTGCAGGTCACCAGCGACGAGATCGGCTGGTACTGGAGCCGGCCCGCGGCTGCCGAGGTCGGGTCGCCGTTGGGCGCGACCGTGTCCGGGTAGCCGCGGCCGTTGAGGAGCCAGAAGCTCGGGTCGTAGTCGGTCCAGTCGCTGACCTGGATGTGCGCATCGCGGTAGTGCGCCGCCGACCACAGCTCGGTGAGCATGAACGCGAACTCGCGGTCGTACCGCGTGGAGCCGTCGCCGTCGTTGTACGCGTAGCGGGTGCCGACCGGGTCGGTCCCGACGGGGGTGCGGTTCTGCTTCGGCCGGACCAGGACCATGCCCGTCATGCCCATCTGCACGTGCTCGACGTCCTCGAAGTGGCAGTGGTACATGTACGTGCCCGCGTCGTGAGGGCGGTAGAAGTAGGCCAGGTCGCGGCCGACGGGAACGGCGAGCGAGAGCTCGGGGACGCCGTCGAAGAGCGGGATCGCGTTGACGAACCCGTGCCAGTGCAGCGTGTGGCCGTCGAACAGGTCCGGCCGCTGGAGCAGGCCGAGGTTCGTCAGGGTGATCGTGATGTCGTCCTCCTCGTCGAAGGCGAGCATCGGCGCGCTGATCTGGGCCTTGCCCCGCTGGGCGGCCACCTGGGTCGCGCTCATGCCCGTCACGTCGCGGAAGCCGAACACGTACGTGTTCATCCCGGCCGGGGCGAGCGAGTCGGGGAAGAAGGGCGGGTCGGCCGGCGCGTTCTGCGGCATGGACACCCAGCCGTCTGTGCCTGCCAGCCGCAGCACCTTCTGCGGGTGCGGGCCGACGGCCGCAGCGATGCGCCTGGCTGCGGCTGCCGGCGGGGCGTCCAGCAGCCGCGACCCGACCAGGGCCGCGCCTGCCACGCCCATGCCTCCCAGGAGGATGGACCGCCGGGACAGTCCCGCTGACGGTGCGTTCTCGTTCATGGTCTTCTCCACTGTCGACGGCGAGCAGAGCGGGGGATCCGGTGGCCTGCCGCCCAGGACGGCAGGCCACCGATCGGTCACGGGTAGAGCTGGTCCGAGCCGGCGTCGTACCGGGACGGCGTGCCTGACGGACGGACCTGTCCGTCGATGTCGCGCGGTGGAGCCGCGACCGCGTACGTCCACCCCAAGGTGCCTGCGCCCCACCGCACGGTCGTGCTCGCGACACCCCGCCCGACGGCGGGCGACGTGGCGTCGACCAGGTGGTAGTCGCCCATGAGGCTCGGCGGGAGGAGCTCGGCGATGATCACGGCCTGTCGGAACGCCGGGTAGGTGCGCGAGGCCAGGACGTTCACCGACACGTCGTACGGGTCCTTGAGCCCGGGTGCGTCGGTCACCGTGACGGTCGCCCCGACGTCCACGCCCGTGGTCGACTGGATGACCGAGCTGAGCGGCGCGAGGGTGCCCGGGACGTCGATCACGCCCATGTCCCAGTTCTCGATGCCGCCGTCCGTCCCGTCAGGCAGCGTCCCGCCGATCCCGTAGACGTAGCCGCCGACGAACGTGCCCGCCCGGTTGTCCGAGAAGACGCTGTCCAGGACGGTCGGCTTGCTGAACTCGGTCGCGGCGAGGGTGGCCGAGAACGGGAACAGGATGGTGGACCGCAGGCGCGCCTGGAGCGGGTCGCTGTTGGCCCCCGTCGACAGCCCCGCCGGCGCCGGCAGGCCGTCGCTGGTGACGGCCGTCGCAGTCGTCAGGTTCTTGACGACCGTGGTGTCGACCACGTTCACGAAGGCTGCATCGTCGAGCGCGATGCCGCCGCCCTCGTGGGCCGAGACGTTGTTGGCGATCGTGTCGTTGGACAGGGTGATGGTCTCCGGCGTGAACCGGCTGATGTGCGACCCGCTGGTCTGGAGCAGGCGAACCCCACCACCGTCGTCGTTCGCGAGGTTGGTCTGGATGATGTTGGCGTCGATCGTGACCGGGCCCGAGCCCTCCGAGAGCTGGGTCGGCTGGGCCGGCAGCTCACCGGCGATCATGACGCCGCCGCCCTCGTCGTAGGAGGAGTTGAACCAGATCCGGTTCTTGGTGATGCTGCCGCCGCGAGCGATGCCCAGAGCCGCGGAGGCCGGGTGGGACTGGTAGCCGAAGGCGCTCACCCCGCCGCCGTACTCGGCGGAGAAGTTGCCGCAGATCGCGTTGCCGTCGACCTGGTAGCCGTCCGCCCCGGTGAAGAGGCCGATGCCGCCGGCGAGGTTGGTGCCACCGTTGTCCCGGACCTGGTTGTGCGACAGGACGAAGCCGTAGTTGCGGTTGTCCCCCACGTACGGGGTGCCGACGCGGACGCCGCCTCCGTAGGAGCCGCCGTTGCCACGGATCACGTTGTCGGTCACCCGCAGGCCGATGACGCCCGCATGGACGTACACGCCGCCGCCCTGGGTGACCAGTGCACCTGTTGCCCCGTAGGGGGTCTTGATGCCGCCGGTGAGCTCGTTGATGTTGCCGGGGAAGTCGGACTGCGCGCCACCGGTGATCGTGAAGCCGTCGATCACCGTCGGGTAGCTGGTCGGCACGACGCGTGCGAGGGCCGGGTCGTCGAGCACCGTCACCGTCGCGGCGTCGGGGACTGCCGCATTGCCGCTGTACGTGAGCGTGCCGAGGCGCGTCACCCAGGCCAGGCCGCTTGGGTTGTCCGGGTTGAAGCCGGACCCGTCGATGATCGAGCCGGGGACGAACGAGCCGTCCGCGTCGAACCCGCCGGGGCCGACCCCCTGGATGCGCACCTGGTGGTGCACGATCACGTTCTCGGTGTACTCACCCTGGGGGTTGGCCGAGGTCTGTGCGTTCGGCCACACCACGACGAGCCAGTACGGCTGGGTGGACGTGGGACGAGCAGCCTCGAGCGCCGCCTGGATGGTGGCGAACTGCTTGCCCGGGCCGACCTCGGCGAGCCGCGGTCGGGTGGCCGTGCGGCCGACCGTCGTGGCGGAGAACGAGCCGAGCGCCTGGATCGTGAGCGCGTTGTACGTCGTCAGGCCGTTGGCTGCGGTGATCGTCACGGACTGCGGCCCGCTGGCGGTCCCCGGCACGGTGAAGACGATCTTCTTGTCCGTCCAGGTGGGGGTGGCCACGGGCACTCCGTTGAGTGCCAGGACGCCCGTGCCCAAGCCGAAGCCGAAGCCCGTGACCGTGACGACGCGGGTGTCGGTCGGGGTGCCCTGGCGCACGTACGGCCGGTCGACGGCCAGGACCTGCGGGCTCGTGGGGCCCAGGTCGCAGACGGTCGGGTTGGCGGTGGTGGTGTCAGGGGCCAGTGCCGTGGTGGCCACCTGGGTGGGCGCCGTGTCGGTCACCGTGAAGAGTCCCGGCCACGCCTGGAAGTTCGTCGCGATCGTGCGGAACCGCGGGTTGTAGTCCGCGTTCAGAGCGCCCGGCTGCCCGGGGTCGTTGCCGACGAAGCGGTACATGTTCGGGCACGGCCCGGCGGGAACCGGGCAGTTGTAGGTGGACGTGGACGGCTCGAGCGCCTCGTACAGACCGTTGAAGTCGGTGTGCGCGGTGTCGACGAGGCGACCCGTCCAGTCGTAGAGACCGACGGGGACGAAGGGCAGCCCCTGCGCCTCACCGAAGTTGACGCTGCGCTTGTCGAGCGTGAGGCCGAGGTCGTTCAGCGTGAGGCCCCAGAAGTGCGTAGGGAGCGGCACGTCCGTGAAGAGGTTGAAGTTCGGTGCCGTGGCCTGACCTGCGCGGACAGTGACGAGCTTGTCGGTGCACAGGGGACGCTCGGCGCCCTGGAACGGGCTCCCGCCGCCGGCCAGGAAGGCCTCGTTGGTCACGTCGACCGTGTGCAGGTCACCGACGCACGGGGAGATGATGCCGGCCTGCTGGGACGGAGGCTGCGACGGGGGCGTCGGGGAGCCGGCGGGCGGGTCGCCCGGGTCGGCGGCGATGGCCGGCGTGGCCGGCGGGTAGTTCTCCTGCGGCAGGTACGTGTCGCCGTCGAAGACGTTGACGTCCTCCTCGCGCGTCGCCGTGTACATCGGCTTGCCGTCGACCGGGTCGGTCGGGATGTCCACCGAGACGATGTAGTCCCCCGCCCGCAGGTCCTGCTCCTGGCCGTCAGGCAGCGGCGCGTAGAGCGCCAGTCCGTCGGGGTTGTGGAGCGTGTCGGTGGGCGGCCACAGGTTGACGTTGGAGGTCCCGAAGCCGTAGTTGCCGTTGACGGTCTGCCCGGCGGAGGTGGGGTCGGTGGTGTCGCTCGGGCCGATCGCGACGCCCATCATCGGCGCCTCGACGCACGTCGCGTTGACGCCGGTGCCGAACTCGGGCAGCGCGAGCTGGTCCGTGAGGGGCTGGCCGTTGTACTGGCGCGCGGTGCAGCCTCGCGGCGGTGCCCACTCCTCGGAGGTGATGGCGTCCGCCAGCTCCGGGCCCTTCACGAGGGCGCCGCGGTGCGGGTCGGGGTTGGTCACGAGCGGGACGGGCACCGGGTTGGCCGGGTCGGGCTGCACGAAGGTCGGGTCGGGCACCTGGAGCGGCACGATCGCCTTGCCCTGCCGGCACGCGTTGAGCTTGTCCGCGTCGGTGGTCGCCGTGCACGGCACGCTGGCGTACAGGCGCACGCCGACGCCCGGGATGCCGGGCTGGTAGGACTCGGAGGCGGCGTCGGCCGGGTCGAGCTCGTTGCGCGTCGTGTCGTAGCTGACCGTCCCGACGATGCCGCCGTTCGCGCCGAGGTCGTAGGGCTTGACGCCCCAGTCGATCTGGCCGCCGAGGCCGATGATCGGCAGGAAGTCGAGGTCGACGAGGCTGCCGAGCTTGGTCGTCGACGACGTCTCGTTCTCACCGCGGTAGGTGATGCCGGTGGTCTGGTAGCGCGTGTTGAACGCCTCCAGGACCAGCCACTTGCCGAGCGGGTACACCTCACGGATGTCGTAGGCGCCGGTGGAGTCGGTCGTCGCCGCGCCGGTGGCCTGGTCGATCAGGGAGTTGTCGCGCTCGCGCACGGTCAGCCCGAACTGCGGCACGCCGTGCTCGTTGGGGTCGAGCTTGCCGTTGCCGTTCGAGTCGATGAAGACGTGTCCGTGGAGGTGGGTGAACCAGCCGACGAGCATCTTGTTGCCGACGTCCACGACGTCCCCGCCGGAGACCTCGACGTTGAAGCTCCACAGGATGTAGTCCTGGTCGTCGTCCCAGATCGTCAGCTGGTAGGTGCCGTCGGGCACGTGCGTGATGTCGAACGAGCCGTTGTCCGCGCCGCGGCCGACGTACACCTGGGCGTCACCGGCGTTCAGGTCCGACAGGGCGATCCACGGAGCCTTGATCGGTCCGGCGAGCTTGGCACCGGCCATGCCGGTCTCGGGGACCACCTGACCGTTCTGGCCACCGACGTAGGGCAGCCCGGCGACGGCAACACCCTTGATCTCGCCGTTCGGCGGGGTCGCGAGGGCGGTCAGGGCCTGGGTCTTGACGAAGCCGAACTGCACGGACGGGACGAGCTCGGCACCCTTGGTCTGCTCGGTGTCGAACCCCGTGGCCCCCTCCTGGCTCCAGATGTCGTGGTCGTGACCGCCCTCGAGCGTCGTGGTCTGGACCCACTGGTAGGTCTGACCGGCGACGACGGCCGGCGGCGTCACGGTCGCCGCGAAGCGGTTCGGGCCCATGTTCGGGATCACGATCTGACCCGTGGCGTTGCTGGTGCACTTGCCCGTCGATCGAGTGGTGTCGACGATGGGGTGGTTGTTCGCGTCGAAGAGCACCGGCCCGCTGCCGTTGGCGTTCGCATGCTGGTAGACGGTGCACAGGGCGTTGCCGTAGTAGTCGGTCGAGACGTCGCCGAACACGTCCGTGAGGTGCGCCGTGAAGCCCGCGAGGCCGCGCTCGGCGTCGACCTCGTACGTCCCGTCGACAGGCACGTTGTCGTTGAAGACCTCGATGCGCAGCGTGGTGAGCGGCAGGGGCGAGGGGTTCATGTCCACCGTGACGGGCGTCGTCGTCCCCGGGGTGACCGTGAAGTGCTGGCCGTCGATCTTGAAGCCGTCGGCGGTGACCGAGATCAGGTACTTGCCGGACGGCAGCCCCGCCAGTGGCGTCCCGGTGCTCAGGTCGGTCTGGTCACCCTGGGCCATGATCGGTGCGAGCCCGGAGGTGACGCGGGTCGACGGCCACGGGCACGTGTCGGCGTACTGCGGGTCGGGGCTGCCGCCGGTGGCGCGCGTCGGCAGACAGCTCGCCAGGCCCGGGTCGGCGGCGGTCCCCGGATCCCCGGTGTCGTCGATGTTGATCATCCAGCGGTAGGCGGTGACCGCATCGCCCTTGTGCACGAAGCCCGGCCCGGTGTTGACCGACCGCGAGCTGCGCACCGTCAGGGTGATCGCGCCGTCGCCGGCCGGCACCGCTGCCGCCACGACCGCGGGCACCGCTGCCGGCACCGGTGCGGCTGCTGCCGCCGGTGCTGCGGCCGCAGGCGCGATCACCGCAAGCGGGACGAGGAAGGTCGCCATCGCGACCGCGCAGATCGCTGCGACCGTGCGCCGTTGCGCCGTTGGAATCGTCACGATGCCCTCCAGGTCCGGGTCGGGGAAAGCCGGGTCCGCCGCCCACTGTGGAGGTATCGAATGCCCGAGATGTCCGATATGACGAAACCGACGACCCGCCGCCACGACCAGGTCATCTCCTTGCCCGCGAACTGCCAGGCCGCCGTCATCCGCCGTCATGAGGCCGTCATCTGGCGGTCATCTCCGCGAGCTCACCGTCGGCCTTTGACGAGGCTGCGCCGTACCGCTGGTACAAATCCGCAAGGGACCTCTGTCCCAATTCGTCGCTTTTGCCATACATTTCACCCGTTCGGGGCATCCCACAGGCTGTGACGACCCGTACGTTGAGGCCCGAGAGGCAGGAACGCGGATGAGCACGGTGCTGGTCGTCGACGACGAGGCGCGCATCCGCACGCTGATCGGCAGGTCCCTCGCAGCGGAGGGACACCGCGTGGTAGGGGCCTCCGACGGCACTGCCGCCCTGGAGCGCCTCACCGGTGAGGACATCGACCTCGTCCTGCTGGACCTGATGATGCCGCGCTGCAACGGTCTGTCGGTCCTGTCGTCGATGCAGGAGCGGAACGACGAGACGCCCGTCATCGTCCTGTCCGGTGTGACGGACATCGCGGCCCACGTCCAGGCGTTCGACCGCGGTGCGGTGGACGTCGTCACCAAGCCGTTCTCGCTCGTCGAGCTCCTGGCGCGCACCCGACGCCACCTCGCGGCGCCGCACCTACCCCGCACCGACCGCCGCCACCTCACCGGTGGGGGCCTGCGGCTCGACCTCGACCGACGGTCGGTCGAGGTCGGGGGCCGGGACGTCTCGCTCACCGAGCGGGAGTCCGCACTGCTCGCCCACCTCATGCGCCGGCGCGGTGAGGTCTGTCGTCGTGAGGAGCTCCTCCATGACATCTGGGGACTGGACTTCGACCCGGGCAGCAACGTCGTGGAGACGTGCGTCCGCCGCCTCCGCGGCAAGCTCGACCCGGACACCCCGATCGAGACGATCCGCCGTGTCGGCTACTGCTTCTCGGACCGCTGACGGAAGCACGAAGCGAGAGGACCTCTTCGTCCTGTGGCTCGTGATCGCGAGCCTGTGCACGGCCCTGATGTGGGCGCTGCCCGGCGACGAGACCATCCCGTACCACATCGCCTGGGCCGCGTTCGCCCTGCTCTACGGCCTCGGCAACTGGCCGCTGAGGCAGGCGGTGGCCGGCGTCGTCGTCGACACGCTCGTCAGCGGCAGCGTGCTGGTGCTGCGAGCCGTCGCGGGCGACATCGCCTGGCAGGAGACCACGGAGATCCCACTGATGTCGCTGCTGATGGCGCTCATGGTGTGGCACGTGCGTCGCCGCCAGCTCGCGCTCGCGACCGTGACCCTCATGGCCGACCGCGAGCGCGAGCAGGCCCGGGTCAGGGAGAAGCTGACGCGGATCACCTCCCACGAGATGCGGACGCCGCTGACGATCTCTCGCGGCTACGTCGAGCTCCTGCTCAACCGCGAGGACGAGCCGTCAAAACGCCGGGACCTGGCGGTCATCGACGACGAGCTCGACCGCCTGACGCGGGTCACCGAGCGCTTGCAGCGTGCCTTCCGGCTCCAGGGCGGCGCGGCGGTCACCCTGGTGGACGTCGACGCGCTCCTGCAGCAGACCGCCGAACGCTGGTCGCAGGTCGCCCACCGGAGGTGGGTCGTCGACCCGGGCGGCGACCTCTTCGCGGCGTCGGCCGAGCGTCTGCGCGCGAGCCTGGACACCCTGATCGAGAACGCCGTGCGGTACACGCAGGACGGCGCGACCATCCGGCTGGCCGCCTGGCAAGGGGCCGGACGGGTCGAGGTGAGTGTCGCCGACTCCGGCACCGGCTTCACGCCCGAGCAAGTCGCAGCGATCAACGGGGTCGGTGAAGGTCTCCAGCCCCCGCGGGACGCTCTGTCGCAGACGGGTCTCGGCCTGGAGCTGGTCCGGGCGCTGGTCACCTCTCGCGGCGGACGACTGGTCGCCGGGACGGCGCCCGAGGGCGGCGCCCTGCTCGTGATGCAGCTGCCGCTCGACGGCGCGGGGACCCGCGAGCACCCGGGCGGCCGGGACGGGCGCGGCAACGACCCGCCGAGCGACGACCTCTTCGCGACCGACCTGACGTTCGTCGCTCCGGGCGACAGAGGTGGGGTCAGCGGCCGAGCCTGAACTCCGCGGCGGCGACCCCGCAGGCGTCGGTGGCGATGTGCGGCGCGAGGGTGTGCCAGAGGCCACCGGTGCGGTGTGCGACGACAGTCGAGCTCAGGCCCACGAAGGCGGCGCCGGCGACGAGCTGCCATCGGCCGTGCCGCGAAGGCAGGATCGTCTGAGGTGCCAGGTGCCACAGCGAGAAGCCGACGAGCGGCCACGCGGACCCGCGGAGCACGTCGTCGGGGAACTCTTCCGCGAAGAGGCCCCGCCAGAGCAGCTCCTCACCGATCGCGTTGACGGTGGCGGTTCCGAGCATCACGGCTGCGAGCTGGGCGTCCACGCGCCGCGCGTTCGGGGCGAGGGCTGTGCCGACGGCGCCGAGCACCGGAACGGCGAGAAGCGCCGCCTCGCTCACCGTCGGGCGTCGCCCTGCCCGTATCACCGCCAACGCCCGACGGGGCCCCAGCAACCACGCGGGAACCGCGAAGCACCACAGCGCCCAGTACGTCGCGAAGCCGAGGTTGTACGCCTGGCGCGGCGGCAACCGCTTCCCCAGGGCGGCGAACCCTGCCCACATCGACAGCGGGCACAGCACGGGGATCGCCTGGACGAGCCGCTGCCGGCCGCGGCCATCCCGACGGGCAACCGTTCCGACCTTCCTGGACCTGACCATCACGGCGTCATCCCCTGTCCGTGCGACGCAGCCTGGCGTCGTCTGAAGTCTCCCGGCGCAGGGCTGAGGCCGGACAGGGTCCTACGTCCTTCGGAAGCGACCGATCCCATGCCCCAAGGGCCCAAGGTCCCTGGCGCGGTGCCCACGGCGGTCGGACGCCCTGGCGGGGAACGGCGAGACGCTCGACCTGCGCCGGCCCTCGCCTACCTGGCGCGGGATCGCTCGTCGACGTCGGCTTCCTCGGGTTGCTGCCCCTGCCGCTCCGGGCGCGCCTCGCCTCCCACCTGCCGTTGGCCGTGACGGTCCTGGCCGGCGGCCTCGCCGCTCTCCTGGTCGCCGGCGCCCTACGGCACCGGTGGACCGTGCGAGCACGAGCTCGCGACACAGCCCTCGCCCTCGCGCTGACCGCACTCGCCGTCCAGCTCGCCTCCTGGCACCTGATCGGCTGGGGGCTCTAGCCCACGCCTGGACCGGCTACTGGACGACGTCCGCGCCGCTGAGCGTGTGGCGGCTGGTGGTGCCCCCGTGCCACTCGAGGAGCAGCAGGGCCGCGTCGTCCTTGATCGCGCCACCCGTCGCCTTCAGGAACTCGCGCGACAGGTCCTGTGCGACGTTCCGCGGGTGCCTGTCGGCGGTGTCGCGCAGGAAGCCGGGCAGGTCGAAGGCGGCGGCGCTGCGCTCGTACATGCCGTCCGTCATCAGGAGCAGACGGTCGCCCGGGAGCAGCTGGAGCTCGTGGACCGTGAAGCCTCCAGGTCCGATTCCGAAGGCAGGGCTCCGGGCGGGCACGACCTTGCTCACCTCGCCACGACGGAGCAGGAGCCCACCGGGATGGCCCGCATTGATCACTCGCACGGTGGCGCCTGCCCGGCCCGGCGCCTCCGGCGGCGCCTGGTCCTCACCGACGTCCCCGACCGTCGACAGGTCGACCTCGAACAGGATGCCCGTGACGAACTGCCCGACGTCCGCGTGGGTGAACATCGCCTGGTGGGCGGCTTCCGCCTGCCCCACGAGGCTTGCCCCGCTCCGGCGGGCGTTGCGCAACGCGTTGACCGTCAACGTGGCCAGCAGGGCCGCGGTGACGTCGTGACCGACGGCGTCCGTCAGGCTGGCGGTGAGCCGATCCGTCGAGGCGACGTAGTCGAAGGTGTCGCCGCCGGCACTGGCTGACGGCTCGAGCCAGCCCGCGAGGGTGAACGCTCCGCCCTCGCACACGAACGCCGGGGGCAGGAGGCGACGCTGGATCTCCATGGCCAGGGCGAACGGAGTCGAGCGCATGGCTGTCTGGTAGACGTCCGTGTGACGCTGGTTGGCTATCACGATGTAGCCCAGCGCATGGGCCAGGGCGCTCAGCTGCTCGGCGACGGCCTCGTCCAGGACAGCGCCCTCCAGCGATCCGCCCGGCTGGGTCCAGCTGCTGTCGTTCGGCAGGTCGACGGCCAGCACCCCCAGCGCGTCGCCGCGGACCGTCACCGGCACGAAGGCCCTGCGGTGCTCGCCGTCGGTCACGAGCCGCTGATCGCGCCACGCGCTGCCCGGGAGCGTGGAGTTCAGGTCCTCCCGGATCGCCTCGTCGAGGTGGTCGATCAGGGCGTTGCCACTGGCATCTGCGATCAAGAAGGTGACCTCACCGGTACCGACGGCGCGTCGGAGCTCCTGGGTGGCCGCGGACACCGCCGCCGCAGGGGACGCATCCTCCGCGGCGATCAGCAGCCGTGCGACATTCACCTCGATCGGCGCCATAGACCCCGAGGATGGCACGGCGACGGCGGGAGGCGCGACGGGGGTCCATGGGCTCAAGGTCCCTTCTGCGCCGCCTCCCGTGCGGTGTCCGATGGAGCCGTGCGGATGTCTGAGGGCACACACATCGGCGCGCTCCCCCACCGGTCGGCCTCGCGCGCCACCACCACGTCCCCGGCCGGCGAGGAGGAGTCATGACCATCCTTGTTGCGTACGCGAGCCGTTACGGCGCCACCGCGGAGATCGCCGAGCGGGTCGCCGCGACGCTGAGCGCCGAAGGGCACGACGCCGTCGCACGCTCGGTGACGGACGCGGACGCGGGCAGCGCCGTCGAGCAGGCAGAGGCCGTCGTGCTGGGCAGTGCCGTCTACATGGGCCACTGGCGCCGCGAGGCGTCCGAGTTCCTCGAGCAGCACCGGGCGGCTCTCGCCCAGCGACCGGTCTGGCTGTTCAGCAGCGGCCCCCTGCCTGGCGCCGTCGTGCCTGAGCGCGTCGCCAAGAACGCGGGCTCGGATGACGGCACCCCGCACGAGGCTCCGGCTGCGGTCGCCGCGCTGGGCGCACGTGAGCACCGCGTCTTCGACGGCCGGCTCGACCCGGACCGCCTCGGGGCCAGAGACCGGTTGATCCGCGCGCTCCCCGGGGGGAAGGGGCTGCTACCGCTGGTGGACGGCCGCGACTGGCCCGCCGTCGAGGAGTGGGCCCGTGAGATCGCCGGTCAGCTGCACGGCGAGGGGTAGCTGGCGTCCATGAGGTAGCCGGACTGCAGGTGCTTGACGACCAGGCTCCACAAGGGGTCCATCGGTGCCTCGAGGAGCTTGACACCGTGGTCGTCGGGGCCGGGGACTGTGCGGTAGTCGACGACGAGGAACTCCTCGCGATCGACGGTGAGCGGTCGCGGCCGTCCGCCGATCGCCAGGTGCTCGTGGCAGCCGGCGAAGCGGTCGGTGTGCTCGCGCACGCAGGAGGAGGCGTAGGCGTGCCAGAGGTGGTGCGCCGTGCCCAGGGCGAGGAACGCGGCGACGACGTCCTCCTGGTCGTCCGGGTGCAGCCGCCGGGCAGCGATGGTCGGCGCGAGCCATCGGGTGGCACTGCGGAAGCGGAAGGCGATGGTGGCCGTCTGCATCGCCAGGTCCCAGCGGTGCATCACCAGCACGGCGTGCAGCCAGGCGAGGGCGAACTCACCCGCTGAGCCCTCGCTGACCTGCGCCTGAGCCTCGGCGCGCGGCTGGGCGTCGTCGACCTGCCTCACGGCCATCAACACTACGAGCGTCGGGGGTTGCGTGGAGGGCGAACGAGCGGTGCAGAACGCCGCCAAGACGTGGGCGCGTGCTACGCCGACCGGTCCGGGAGCTCCTGAACCGACCACGTCGTGCCGTCGGGGTCCGCGAAGCGTACGAACCTGCCCCAGGCCAGGTCCTCCACGGGCGAGGCGTCGACCCCACGCGCGACCAGGTCCGCATACGCGGCATCCGCGGACTCCACGACGACCTGGAGGGCCCGCAGCGAGCCGGGTTCCATGTCGCTGATGCCCTCGCCGAAGGCGATCGAGCACGCCGACCCTGGCGGGGTGACCTGCACGAACCGCAGGTCAGCACTCACCCGGACGTCATGATCGACCGGCCAGCCGAGGGTGTCGCCGTAGAACGCACGCGAACGGTCCACGTCTGCGACCGGCACCATCACCAGCTCGATCCGGTAGTCCACCATCGTCGACTCCTTCGCTCGGTCTCCGGGTCCTCCCCGGCTTCTCGAGCCTAGGCACGCCCACTGACACGCCCACGACCCGGTGGAGGACGAGCCGGAGCCGCTGCGGGTGCTCACGAGCCGCCGGCTGAGCACGGATCCATGCCGTCCGATCCCTTCAGGACGGCACCGCGTCGGTCGATGGGAAGTATGTCGCGGGGCCGGTCCGGCGTCATGAGCTCGGGGGAGCGATGGTGGTGCGCGAGGTCGCCGGGGTCGCCTACGCGGCCGTCGCCGTCTTCTTCGCGGTCGTCTCCGCCCTTGCGCTGGGTCGGCGGGCGCACAACCCGACGGTTGCCGTGTCTCTCGCCGTGGCCATGCTCGCGCTGTCGGCCTCGTCGTTCGCCGACGCCGTGGCGATCGTCGCGACGGACGAGACCGTTGCGGCCGTGGCGTCCCTGGCGATCCTCCCGGGTGTGGGCGTGGCGATGGGCGCGCTGGTGTGCCTCGGACGAGGCGTCGCCCGTCCGCAGTGGCAGCCGGGACCCTCGCTGCTCGCCCTCCTGCTGGTCGAGCCGGTCCTGGTGACCGCGGCCGCCGCAACCAACCCCCTGCACCTGTGGCTCTACGACGGCGACGGCGCGGCACAGATGACGGGCTCGGCCGGGTGGGGGTACGGGCCGGCCTTCGTGGTCCACTCCGTCTACTGCTACGCGATGGTGCTCGGGGCGCTGGGTTTCCTGATCTACGGCTGGACGAGGGCTCCATCGCTGTTCCGCCGCCAGCGCCTGGTCCTCGTGGTGGCGGCGGTCATCGGCAGCGCCGCCAACGTGGCGTACCTGTTCCGCGGGCTCGGCGACAGCGTCGACCCCACACCGTTCGGTTTCGCCGTCGCCTGCGGGTTCCTGGCCTACGCGCTCTTCCGCCGGGACCTGCTGACGCTCAGCCCCGTGGCCCGTGGCCTCATCGTCGACCAGATCGGTGACGCCATCGTCGTGCTCAGCCCGACGGGA